>NZ_QODJ01000047.1:0-51254 GCF_009935965.1 Pseudomonas sp. L13 | reverse complement strand
GATGCAGCTGGTTAAAGCGGCGTGATTTTTAAGAGCAAAAACAATGAGTTATTTTTTGTTTGATAAGAGCTGGCTTGACTCTGTAGGAGCGAGCTTGCTCGCGAAAAACTTACAGGCGCCGCGTTTACCCAGGGTGCACACGTTATCGTTGACGTTTTTCGCGAGCAAGCTCGCTCCTACATTGGGTGGGTGGTGTCAGTGTTTGATCAGTTTGTCCAAGCCATCCAGTAAACGCTTCAACGCGCCCTGGTTGGCCTGCATCACCTTGAGCCCCGCCTGCGCCATCTTGCGTGCGTCCTGGGGCAATTCGAACAACTGTCGCACCGCCTCGGCCAGCCCATCGGCATCGTCCACCTCTCGCAACGCCCCGGCGTCGCGCATCATCGCGGTGATGTCGAGAAAGTTGAAGACATGCGGGCCCATGATCACCGGCTTGCCCAGCGCCGCCGGCTCCAGCGGGTTGTGGCCGCCAGTCGGCACCAGGCTGCCGCCGACGAACGCACTATCGGCCAGGGCGTAAAGAAACAGCAATTCGCCCATGGTGTCGCCAAGCAACACCGAGGTTTGCTCGGTGACCGGCTCACCACTGGAGCGACGCACCGTGGCAAAGCCTTGCTGCACGCAGCGCTCAAACGTCGGGCCAAAGCGCTCCTGATGCCGGGGCACCAGAATCAGCAGTGCGTTGGGGTAGTTCGCCAGCAACTGGCGATGAGCGGCCAGCACCACCTCGTCTTCACCTTCGTGGGTACTGGCGGCGATCCAGACCGGACGCTCGCTGGCGCCCCATTGCTCACGCAGGGCGGCGGCGCGGGCCGTTAGCTGGGGGTCGATGCTCAGGTCGAACTTGATCGAGCCGGTCACTTCCACGGTTTCAGGGCGTGCGCCCAGGCTGCGGAAACGTTCGGCCTCGGTCTCGGTCTGTACGGCGAACAAGCTCATTTCTGCCAGCATCGGTGCCGTCAGCTTGGCAAACCGTGCGTACCCCTTGGCCGAGCGCGCCGACAACCGTGCATTGGCCAGCGCCACCGGGATACCGCGCTGGGCGCAGGCATGGATATGGTTGGGCCACAGCTCGGTTTCCATGATCACCGCCAGCGTAGGCTGCACGCGGTCGAGAAAACGCTTGGCAGCGCAGGGCAAGTCGTACGGCAAGTAGCAGTGCTGGATGCGCGGTTCGTTGGCGAACAGCGCCTGGATACGCTCGGAACCGGTGGGCGTCATGCAAGTGACGGTAATCGGCAACTGTGGATAACGCGCCATCAACCCGCGAATCATCGGAGCGGCGGCAATGCTTTCGCCCACTGACACCGCGTGCACCCAGATCCCGCCGGGCCGCATCACCGGCAAGCCATAGGAAAACCGCTCGCCCACCCGCTTGGCGTAGGCTGGCGCCTTGCGCGCGCGCAACCACAAGCGTAAGGCCACCAACGGCAGCGCCAGGTAAAACAGACAGCTATAGAGAGTTCTATTCATGGCGGCGGAGTTTATCGGCTTTTTCAGTCGATCGCCTGCAAGCACTCGGCAAAACGTTTAGCCAAAAAGCGTGCGGCGGGCCCCAGGTGCTCGTCACGGCGCCACACCAGTTCCACCACCAGGGCGGGCGGGGTCCACTCGCTGGTCAACTCGACCATCTGTTGCTGGTAGGTCGGGTATTGCACGATATGCCGAGGCAACCAGGCCCAACCCAGGCCACTCATCAGCCATTCGGCTAATACGTAGAAGCTGTCGGCACGCCATACCAGGGGGCTGGCCGCCTCGCTGCCGGGGTAGACGCTGGTCTGGGTCGACATCAGCAACTGCCGAAACTGGGCCAGGTGCTGGCACGTCACGTACTGCTCCTTGGCCAACGGGTGATTCACTCCGCATACCGTGACCATTTCCACACTGCCCACCACCCGACGCTCCAGGGCTTCGGGAATCTGGTCGTGATAGAACAACAGCCCCAGGTCCGCCTTGCGCTCCACCAACTTGCGCGCCACATCGCCCTGGGCCGCGCTGGACAACTGCACCTCCAGCAACGGGTAGTGCACAGCCAGCGCCTCCAGGCTATCGAGTACTGGTTGGAACAACATCGCCTCATCTTGGGCCAGGCGCAGGCAGGCTTCCTCGCCGCGGGTCAACGACAAGGCCCGCCCCGTCAGGCGTTCACACTGGCGCAGTACCTCACGCGCTTCCTCCAGCAACACACTGCCGGCTTCGGTCAGGCGCGGTTGCCGGCCGCTGCTACGTTCGAACAGGACAACGCCCAAGTCCGCCTCCAGCAGGGCAATGCCATTGCTGACCGCCGATTGCGCCTTGCGCTGCCCACGGGCCACGGCAGAAAACGAGCGCTGCTCGGCGACGCTGACAAACAGGCGCATCTGCTCCAGATCCCATTGCACGCTCATGGCTCAACCTATCTTAAATTCGGATAGGTAATGACTTTACCCCATCTGGCAGCCAGCTAAAATGCCGACCACTGTAGGAGCGAGCTTGCTCGCGAAAAACTCACAGGCGCCGCGTGTATTCAGGAAGCGCGGGTTATGTTGACGTTTTTCGCGAGCAAGCTCGCTCCTACAGTTCTTGAAATCACACCGAGGATTGCCCCATGAATGCCGCCTACTACTACTTGGCTATCGCCATCTGCTCGGAAGTGATTGCCACCGTTTCCATGAAAGCCATCAAAGGCTGGAGCACCCCTATTCCGCTGCTGCTGGTGATCGTCGGTTACGGCGTGGCGTTCTGGATGCTGACTTTGGTGGTGCGTACCGTGCCGGTCGGCGTGGCGTACGCGGTATGGGCCGGGATGGGCATCGTGATGGTCAGCATTGCGGCGCTGTTCATCTACGGGCAGAAGCTGGATGTGCCGGCGATGCTGGGGATGGGCCTGATTGTGCTGGGCGTGGTGGTGATTCAGCTGTTCTCGAAAACCGCGGGCCATTGAAGCGCTAGCCCAGCGACAAGTTTCAAGCTACAAGCGGCAAGAAAAAGCAGCACGGTCGGCCTCTAACTTGCCGCTTGCAGCTGATAACTTGCAGCTGCGCGCTATACTAGGGCCCCCTTTTCTACCCACGAGGTCCCGCGCGCATGCCTATTTCCACCGACGTTCTGATTGTCGGCGCCGGGGTTGCCGGCCTCTGGCTCAATGCGCGCCTGCGCAGCCAGGGGTTTTCCACGGTACTGGTGGAAAGCGCCACCCTGGGCGGCGGGCAAAGCCTGAAGTCCCAGGGCATCATTCACGGCGGTGCGAAATACGCCCTGCACGGCGCCCTCACCGGCGCCTCCGAAGCCATTGCCGACATGCCGCGCCGCTGGCGTGAAGCTCTGGCCGGCAACGGCGAGCTGGATCTGTCCGGCGTGCGCGTGCTGTCCCAGGCGCATTATCTGTGGTCGCCCGGCACGATTGCCGGCAACCTCACCAGCTTTTTCGCCAGCAAGGCCGTGCGTGGCCGCGTCGATCAGGTCAAGGGCGACGAACTGCCCCTGGCGCTGCAGAACCCTCGCTTCAAAGGCAAGGTCTATCGCCTGGCCGAGCTGGTGGTGGACGTGCCCAGCCTGATCAACCGCCTGGCGCAATTGGCTGGTGACGGCCTGCTAGCCGGTCAGCACATCGAACCGCTGCTGGACGGTGACACCCTGGCGGGCTTGAAAGTCGATGGCCGTGAGATCCGCGCCCAGCGCATCGTCCTGAGCGCTGGCGCAGGCACGGCGGACTTGCTCGCGGCCCTGGGCCATAGCCAGCCGGCCATGCAAAAACGCCCGCTGCACATGATCATCGCCAAAGGCCCCGGCCTCAAGCCGCTGTACGCCCACTGCCTGGGCGGCGGCACCAAGCCACGGATCACCGTCACCACCCACCCGGCCGCCGATGGCAATTGGGTGTGGTACATGGGCGGCGATATCGCCGAGGCTGACGGCGTGGCGCGTACGCCGCAAGAACAGATCGCCACCGCGCAGAAAGAGCTGGCGCAACTGCTGCCCTGGATCGACATGAGCCAGACCCGGTGGGCCACCCTGCGGGTGGATCGCGCCGAGCCGCTGCAATCGGGGCTCAGCCGTCCCGACAACGCCTTCCTCGCCGAAGACGGCCGCCTGCTGGTGGGCTGGCCGACCAAACTGGCCCTGGCCCCGGACTTCGCCGACCGCGTACTCCACGCCCTGGCGCGCGACGGCATCCGCCCCAGCGCCAACACCCCTCTGCCCGAGCTGCCAACCCCGGCAATCGGCCAACCCGCCTGGGAGCAACTGTTGCCATGAGCCTGCCAACCCTGCACGACCTGCATCGCCCGCTGGGCAGCACCGGCCTGCTGGTGTCGCCCCTGGGCCTGGGCACCGTCAAGTTGGGCCGCGACCAAGGGGTGAAATACCCCAACGGCTTTCAGATCCCTGGCGACGACGAGGCGCGCATGCTGTTGCGCCAGGCCCGTGAGCTAGGCATCAACCTGATCGACACCGCGCCGGCCTATGGCATGAGCGAAGAACGCCTGGGGCCGCTGCTGCGTAATCAGCGTAAGGACTGGGTGATCGTCAGCAAGGTGGGCGAAGAGTTTGCCAACGGCGTGTCCCATCACGATTTCAGCGCGGCCCACACGCGGATGTCGATCGAACGCAGCCTGAAACGACTTGAAACGGACTTTATCGATCTCGTGCTGGTGCATTCCGACGGCAACGACTTGCATATCCTCAATGATTGCGAGGTTTACCAGACCCTGGCGCAGTTGAAGAAAGACGGCAAGATTCGCGGTTTCGGCTTCTCCGGCAAAACCGTCGAGGGCGGCGTGAAAGCGCTGGAACAGGGCGACTGCGCGATGGTCACCTACAACCTCAACGAACAGGCCGAGAAGACCGTGATCGACTATGCGGCCGCCCACGGCAAGGGCATCCTGGTGAAAAAGGCCCTGGCCAGCGGCCACGTGTGCCTGGAACCGGGAATGGATCCAATTCAGGCCAGTTTCACCTTGTTGTTTGCGCAAACGGGCGTCGCCAGTGCTATTGTCGGGACCATTAACCCGCTGCACCTGGCCCATAACGTAGCAACTGCTGCCCGGGTCATTCGTCAACTCTGATGCCGCCCACGCGGCCGACCCCGTCGCAAGAAGGAGCCGACATGCCGCGAACGCTCATAAGAAAGAACCCCAGCAACTTCAAGACACTGCCGCTGCATGTCGAAGCCACCCCCGAAGGCCTGAGCTACCAGAGCGTCGGCATGCCGCTCAACTTCGCCCAGACCCTGCAACGGCGCAAGCCGGTCGAGGTGCCAGACGCCGAGCGCTTCGCCCTGGAACTGGCGAACCTCGGCGTCTCGGTACGCCTGACCCTGCACTGGCAAAACAAGGACTACTGGGTGCTGGTGCGCCAACGCCGCCAGGACCGTGGCGACGTGGTGCTCAAGCTGATCTCCGGCTACGTCCCGGCCCATGAACTGAACCTGCCACTGCACACCGCCATCCAGGAAATCGCCGAGGAGTGCCTGCTCGAAACCCCCGAAGGCTGGCTGGGCGGGCGCTTCAACGACACCTGGCTGCCGGCGCCCTACTCCGCTGCCCTGCATTACCGCGAGGCCCTGCCGTTTCGCCTCAGCCCTTTGTCCGGTGCCGCGCGCCCGGTGCGCTGCGCCACCATGCAACTGATCGAACGCCCAAGGGCCTACGTGCACCTGCCGACCGCCTCGCTGCAATTGATTTATGACCTGCGCCTGGAAGTGCCGAAGGAAGCCAAGTCCCTCAGCTTGTTTCATGTGGATGAGCGTTTGGAGGGTGACCAGTTGGTGGCGCGCCTGGATCGCCAACGCCCGGACCTGTATTTGATGCCGCTCAAAGATGGCGAACCGCTTGCGGAGCTATATACCGTCAAGAAGGATCAGCTGTACCCGGCCAGCACACGCGGCTTATACCTGGCGGAAAGTTTTGCCCAGCAAGAGGGCTGGCTGGTACGCGATGAGCGGATTCGCTGGAAGGACTGGCTCAGGCAGCAGGGCCTGGCAGAGCCGGAAAAAGACTCCAAGCTCAAGCGCTTGACCGGCAAGGCGCGGCAGATGCTGCGCAAGATCGTGCCGAAGAAGAGCTAGGGGCGAGCAGGCTCGCCCCACGGGGTATCACTCGTTGTTGCGGATCTTCTCGACAATCGCGGTGGTGGAGCTGTTTTCAACCAGCCCCAGCACTTTGACCGTGCCACCGTAGGCGCTGACGATGTCCGCACCGACCACCTGGTCGACGGTGTAGTCACCGCCCTTGACCAGCACGTCAGGCTTGACCTGGGCCAGCAGGTTTTCCGGGGTGCCCTCGGAGAAGCTGATCACCCAGTCCACCGCGCCCAGACCCGCGAGGACCGCCATGCGCCGGTCAACACTGTTGATCGGGCGGCCAGGGCCTTTCAAGCGGCTGACCGAAGCGTCATCGTTGACCGCAACGATCAGGCGGTCACCTTGTGCGCTTGCCTGTTCCAGGTACGTCACGTGCCCGGCGTGCAGGATGTCAAAGCAGCCGTTGGTGAACACAATGCTTTCGTTGTGAGCTCGAGCATCGTCAATCGCCAGCAGCAATTGCTCCAGGCCCAGCACACCGCGCTCCGAGCCTTCGGAACGCTGGATGGCGCGGCGCAACTCCGGCGCGCTGATGGCGGCGGTACCCAACTTGCCCACCACAATGCCCGCCGCCAGGTTGGCCAAGGCCACGGCATGGGGCAGCTCTTCACCGGCGGCAATGGAGGCAGCCAGGGTGGAAATCACCGTGTCGCCGGCACCGGTGACGTCAAACACTTCACGGGCACGCGCCGGCAGGTGCATGGCCGGGTGGCCCGGACGCAACAGGGTCATGCCGTGCTCGCCACGGGTCACCAGCAAGGCGCCCAGGTCGAGATCGGCCATCAGCGCCGCGCCCTTGCTCACCAGTTCGTGCTCATCAGCGCAACCGCCGACGATGGTTTCGAACTCGCTGAGGTTTGGCGTGAGCAGGCTGGCGCCTCGGTAAACCGAGAAGTCCTTGCCCTTGGGATCGGCCAGCACCGGAATGTTGCGAGCCTTGGCGGCCTGGATCAACACCTGGTGATTCTGCAAGGCGCCTTTGCCGTAGTCGGACAACACCAGCACCTTGATACCGTCGAGCAGTGCCTCGACCTGGTCGCCAAGGGCCAGGGCGTCGGTGGCGAAGGGCTCTTCGAAATCGATACGCAGCAACTGCTGGTGACGGCTCATGACTCGCAGCTTGACGATCGTCGGCTGATGGGCGATGCGCTGGAACAACGCACGCACGCCAGCGCCCTGCAGGCTGTTAGCCAGACTTTCGGCCGCTTCGTCGTCGCCGGTCACCCCCACCAGGGAAGCCGGGGCGCCGAGCGCGGCAATATTGAGCGCGACGTTGGCAGCGCCACCTGGGCGGTCTTCGATTTGCTCGACCTTGACGACCGGCACCGGAGCCTCAGGGGAAATCCGTGAGGTACCACCATGCCAGTAACGGTCGAGCATGACATCGCCGACCACCAAGACAGCGGCTTGATTGAATCGCGGCATGGACAACTTCATGGAGCAACCCACATACAAAATGAACAGGGGCGCGATATTAGCACAGGGTTTGCGATGGCTTGCGACTGGCGCGATGCGGAATCCACCGCAGGCCAAATATGAAAGGGGCTTGCGAAACTGATCTGTGGCGAGGGCGCTTGCTCCCGTGACGGCCTTCCAGCCGAAGCTTATCTACCTGATGCACCGAGCTCAAAAATGTGGGAGCTGGCTTGCCTGCGATAGCGGCCGGCCAGCTTGCACTTCTACTACTGACCCACCGCTATCGCAGGCAAGCCAGCTCCCACAGTTGGTTGGATCAGGTGATATCAGCCTGCACCGGCGCATCCAGGCCCATGGCATGCAGGCGAGCGTAGTAACCGTTCTGCGCCAACAACTCGCCATGGGTGCCACGCTCGACAATCCGCCCGTCGTCCATCACCAGGATCAGATCAGCCTTCTCGATGGTGGACAAACGGTGCGCAATCACCAGGGTCGTGCGACCTTGCATGACCTTATCGAGTGCCGCCTGGATATGCCGCTCGGACTCGGTATCGAGGGCCGAGGTGGCCTCGTCGAGGATCAGCAACGGCGCATTCTTGAGCAACGCACGGGCAATCGCCAAGCGCTGACGCTGGCCACCGGACAACAACACACCGTTCTCACCCACCTGGGTATCAAAACCCTTGGGCAACTGGTCGATGAAGTCCTTGGCGTTGGCATCCGCCGCCGCAGCCTCAACGTCGGCACGAGGCGCGCCGGCCAGGTCGCCGTAGGCGATGTTGTTGGTCACGGTATCGCTGAACAGAGTGACATGCTGGGTAACCTGGGCAATGTGCTTACGCAGGTTGAGCAGCTTGTAGTCCTCGATCTCGATGCCATCGAGCAGGATTTCACCGCTTTCATGGTGGTAGAAGCGCGGGATCAGGCTGGCCAGGGTCGACTTGCCACTGCCCGAACGCCCCACCAGCGCAATCATCTGCCCAGGCTCGGCGGTAAAGCTGATGTCCTTGAGCACATGGCGATCGGTACCAGGGTAGGTGAAGTTCAGGTGACGCACTTCCAGGCGACCGCTGACCTTGTCACGTTCAATAGTGCCGTGGTCGACCTCAACGTCTTCGTCCAACTGTTCGAAGATGCTTTCGGCGCCCGCCACACCTTTCTGGATGGTCGAGCTGACCTCCGAGAGTTGGCGGATTGGCTTGGGCAGCAAGCCGGCCAGGGTGATGTAGGCGACCATGTCACCCGCCGAGGCGTCGCCACGCAGGTACAGCACCAAGAACATCAGCACGGCCATGGCGGAGTAGATCACCAATTGCAGCGCCGGGGTGTAGATCGCCCCGGTGCGGGTCATGCGCAGTTGTTTGTTGGTGTTGCTCTGGCTGGCCTTGAAGAAGCGCTTCTGTTCGTAGACTTCGCCGCCGAAGCTGCGCACCACGCGGTAGCCCTGGATGGTCTCGGAGGCCACGTGGGTCACGTCGCCCATGGCCACCTGGATCTTCTTGCTCTGCTTGCGGAATTTCTTGCTGGCGGTACTGACCATCACGGCAATCAACGGCAGGATCGCAATCATCACCAACGTGAGGCGCCAGTTCATGTACAGCAGGGAGGCGAACAGGAAGATCACCGTCATGCCTTCGCGAATCACCACCTTGATGGCATCGGTCGCGGCACCGGTGACCATGGTCACGTTGAAGGTGATGCGGGAAATCAGATGCCCGGAGTTGTGGTTATCGAAGTAACGGTTGGGCAGCGTCAGCAGGTTGTTGAACAGCTGCACCCGCAAGTCGTGGACCAGACCCAGGGAGACCTTGGCCAACAGGTAGTTGCCCAGGAACGAACCCAGGCCCTGCCAGGCTGCGATCAGGATAATCAGCAGCGGTACCGCCTGCAGCAATTGCAGGTCGCGCAAAAACGGCACGGTCGGGAACAGCACAGCTTCCGGATTGGAAAGGCCATCAACAAAGTACTTGAGGATGTAACCCAGCATCGGTTGGGTCGACGCGAAAATCAGAAATCCAAGGATACTCAACGCGAACAAGCCCATATAGGGCTTAACGTAACTGAGCAGGCGGAAGTATATTTTCAAGCTCGAAGGGCTTGCGCTCGGACTGGAGTCGGTCATATCACGCGGCGTTTTGAAAAAGGAGGCTGACTTTAGCACAGCTTCTCTGTTGTACTTGCACCCGGCGTAAGCCGCGGCCCGGTTGGATCCTACCGGCGACATTACTTAGCCACTAGCTTAAGATGGTCGGCTTTCTCTTTCTGGAATGGCTTTACTGTATGCACTCCAAGCGCCTTACCTATGGCTCAAATCGCGTTTTCGACTTCCTGGTCCTATGGATTTTGCCTGTTGGCTTGTTGCTGCTCCTGAGTGCACTGTTCTTCGTCGGCAATCGCAACGTACTGCACCGCATTGTCTACATCCTATTCAGCGTACCGACCTTGTTTCTGTTGTGCATGCGCCCTCGGGAGCTCAAGGACCTGCTGCGCGAGCCCCTGGCGATCGCGTTTCTGGCGTTCTCCGCCTGGGCGCTGACCAGCCTGCTCTGGAGCCCTGAACCCAGTTCCGATACCGACCTGTTCAAGCGGCCGTTGAATACCTTCATGGTGTTTGGCGGCTGCGGATTACTGCTTCATTACCGCAACGAATTGTTCAAGCCGATCTTCTTCAGCGCTGCGGTAATTGCGCTGGTGGTGAGCCTGGGTAACCTTGTGGCGTTCGCCAAAGGCTATCAACCTGGCATGCGTATGATCGGCGGGCTGGGCGCCCTCGACAACCCGCTGCTCAGCTCGCACCTGTTTGGCTTTTTCACGGTGTACTGGCTGTACGTCTGCATGACCACCCAGCGTCTCAACGTGCTGTGGTTCAGCGTACCGGCCCAGGCAATCATGACCGCCGCGGTGCTGGCGACGGGTTCACGCACGCCGCTGGTGGCGCTGACCCTGGCCATACTTTGGATGAGTTTTGTCAGCCGCAATCGCCGCTCAATGCTACTGCTCGCCGGCACCGCCTTGGGCATCGTCGGGCTGATCCTGTTCTATCCTGAATCAATCATTATGCGTGGCAGCTCGTTCCGCCTGGAACTGTGGAGCATGTCTTTGCAGCTTATCGCCGAGCACCCGTGGATCGGCCATAGTTACGACTCCGAGTTGTTCCTGACCTTGGCGGACGGTTATCAACTGCGCGAGCCTCACAGCTTCGCCCTTGGCGTGCTCTATTACGTCGGCATCATCGGTTTCATCCCGTGGGCCTTCATGCTCGGCTGGGGCCTGTATAAAGGCCTGCAACAACGCGCCCAGCCGCTGTTCATCCTGGCATCGTCGCTGCTGGCTTACGGCATCGGCGCGGGCCTGACCGAAGGCGGCGGCATCCTGTCACGGCCCAAGGAGCATTGGTTCCTGCTGTGGATCCCCCTGGCAATTATCACCGGCCTGAGCCTCGCCCAGCGCCACCGCAGCCTGCTGCGCATGCCGGTGCAAAACCTCAAGCCTGCCGCGTTTGAACAGCTGTGCAGTAACGCCCATGTGATTGAAGCCGATGGCCTGGGGCCCAAAGTCCTGCGCCTGGAGGACGGCAGTTTCCTCAAACTGTTCCGCCCACGCCGCTGGTACACCTCCGGCAGCTTCAACCCGTACTCCGAGCGCTTTGCCAGCAACAGCGAGCAATTGCGCACCCTGGGCATTCCTACGCCGCACATCCTCGGGCTCTACCGCCTGAGCGATGCCAGCAGCGCAGTGCGCTACACGCCGTTGCCCGGCCTGACGTTGCGCCAAGCGTTGCAAAGCCTGGACAGCAGCCTGCGTGAATCACTGGTTGAGCGCTTTGGCCGGTTCATGGCGCAGCTGCACGAGCGCGGCGTGTACTTCCGTTCGCTGCACTTGGGTAACGTGTTGTTGATGGACGATGGTGAATTCGCCCTGATCGACGTGGCAGACCTGCGCATCTACCCGTCTTCACTGCGTCACGCCCTGCGCCAACGTAACCTGCGCCACATGCAGCGTTATCCCCAGGACCGCAACTGGCTGTTCGAAACGCATTTCGAACAACTGGTCAAAGGTTACGCCTCGGTGGCAAGCCCAGCCGCCACTGCGAAAATCCGCGAGCAGGTCCAAAGCCTGTAAACACCTGTAGGAGCGAGCTTGCTCGCGAAAAACTCACCGGCACCGCGTTCATTCAGGCAGCACGCGTTATCGTTGACGTTCTTCGCGAGCAAGCTCGCTCCTACAGGGTGCCGTGGCGGCTCAGTTTTTGAGCGGTGCCAGATACAACCGTACCAGCCCCCGCAAGGTCTTGCGCCCCCAGAACTTCAACGGGATCTGCTTGAGAATCTCCCGTGCCAACGGGCGGTCGCGGTCGGCGGTCTTGAGGAACATCGAGTTCAGGAAGTTGTAGCGCACCGCGTCATAAGCCGGGTGCTCGCTGAACTTGGCGTAGGTCTTGAGGATGTTCTGGATCATGTAGCGGTGGTTCTTGTACGTGTTGCTGGCGTGCTGGCGATACTTGGCCATCACCACGTCAAGGGCGTCGATGGTGTAGCCCGCCGCGGTAATCTTCAGTTGGATCAACAGGTCTTCCAGGGGAATCTGCGGATCGAAACCGCCGACCTCCTCCAGCACTTCGCGACGAATCAGCATGGTCGGCGCCGGTGGAAACGGCTTGCGGTCCAGGAACAGGTCGTCGAAATCCAGACGGCGAAACGGCACATCGCGACGCTGCTTCTTCTCCGGGTGCAGATTGCCGTCTCCGTCGATCAGCTCGATATTGCCGGCACACATGCCCACCTTCGGCTTGCCGCCCATATACGCCACCTGGGTGGCGATACGGTCCGGCAACATGATGTCATCTGAACCGAACGGTGCGATCAGGCTGCCCTTGGCGCGAGCAATTGCACCGTTCAAGGTGGCGCTGAGCCCTTGGTTCTGCTGCACCCGGAAATCAAAGCCGTGCTCGGCCTGCAAGCGCTGGATGCGTTCGACGCTGTCATCCTTGGAGCCGTCATCGACCACCAACAACTCGATATTGGGGTAGGTCTGCCCCAGCACGCTAAGAATGCTTTGCTCGATGTACTGGCCATGGTTGTAGGAAGCGATGATCACCGAGACCAGGGGTTGTGGCTGATTCATGCTCTACCTACTTCACGCAAACCGGTTTCAATCAGGGTCAGGTACTTGTGCTTGAACTCGTCGAGGGTGTGGTTGGCCTCCAGATAGCGGAACACCTCTTCACCCTTGGCACGTAATTGTTCATCGCTCAAGGCCAGGTAAGTGTCCAGAGCCGCAGCCAGTTGTTCGACGTTGCCCGGGTCGTGGAACAAGCCGCCCGCGCCCTGCACCAGCGGCAGCATCGCCGGGCCGTTGGAGGCGATCACCGGCAGATGGCCGCTCATGCCTTCCAGCAGGGCCAGGCCCAGGCCTTCGAACAGCGACGGCATGGTCCAGATATCGAAGCCACGCACGTACTTCATGCCGTCTTCGCGAAAACCCAGCAAGTGCGCACGGCCGGTCAGGCCCAGGCGCTCGATGTCGGCGCGCAGGTCGGCTTCGGCACGGCCGGAACCAATGATACCCACCTGCGCCTCAGGGTATTTGTCCTTGAGCGTGGCGAAGGCTTGCAGCAGATGGGTATGGCCTTTGATCGGCACAAGGCGCCCCAGTGCGCCGATCATCCGTGCATCCATGGGCAGGCCCAGGGCCTTGCGCGCGTCCTCGCGGGACAGTTGCAAAGCCTCTGCCTGGGGAATGTCGATCGCGTTGGTGACGTAGCTGGTGTTCTCACGGGTGAACCCGCAGTTGAGGTCTACCAGGTAGTCCTTGACCGCTTCGGACACACCGACAAAGCGCCACGCCGGGCTGACCCAGCGCTGGGTCTGACGCCGACGGTAACCACGGGCGTACTCGCCAAAGCCGTGGGAGATGCCGATGCACAGGGGGATCTTCAACCAGCGGTTGAGTGACAGCATCATGTTCACCGATTTGAAACGGTTACAGATGACCACGTCGAACTTCTGCTCACGGCAATACTTGTAGATCTGCCACATGGCGCCAAAGCGAATGCCCTTGAGGGACTTCTCCGGCAGCTCGAAATAGTGGGAGTGCTCGGCCACGCTCAGGGGCTGGCCAGGCAGCGGGCGCCCGCTGAGAAATCCGGAGGTCACCTCAAAGCGCTCAGCCGGCAAGGATTTGACGATTTGCTCACCCAAGTCCGCGAAGTCATGGGTCTTGACGTTGTAGTCCGGCTGTAACTGCAAAACCTTGAAACGAGGCTTCATAACTCTCCATGCAGCGATCTGGCTACGGGCACGCAGCCCGGTAAAAAGGGCGGCAGGCGCATACCGGCCTGCCTTCAATCGGCTCTCAGTCCTGCTTCAGGACCCACAACAGCTCGTGACGGCGCACGGCCTTGCGGAAGAATTCGTTCTCGCCATAGGGCGACGGCCTACGGCCCGCCAGCAGTTGCTGCAACCACCTACGCACTCGACGCTTGAACGGCGCTGGCGGCTGCAGGTCGTGCATCATGCCCAGGGCCATGGCCTTGTCCTGCTGCTGGCTCAAGGCGAGGGCGAAACTGCACGGCACCAGCTCCACAGCGCCATCGAAACGCGGCGGCAGCGCCACGCCAGCGCCGGAATCGCCCATGGGCCAACGGTCGTTATCATGCAGGTGATTGGCGTAGCCGAGCAATGTGTCGGGCTGCCACGCCAGGCCTTGCAAGGCTTCCAGCACTGCCGCATGGGCGCAGATATGGTCGGCGTGGGGGTCCAGCAACGGCGTGGGCAACACGATGACCTGGGGCCGCGCCTTGAGCAGCAAGGCCCGCAGGTCGGCGATCAGGTTGTTCCAGGTCGGCGCGCCATCAGCATCGCCAGGCAAGGCAAAACCATTGAACTGGCGAAACAGCCGCGTATCGGCCAAATCGGCTTCGCGGGAGGCTTGAGGCTGAGCCGGCGAGGCCTGCATGGCTTGCAACTGCATGCAGAAGTAGCCCAACTGCACGCACTGCGCCTCGGGCACGCCCGCCCAGCGCGGCACCGCGACGCTGTCCCAGGCCCGCAAACGGCCCTTCAGGCGCGCTGCTTCAGCCTTGGGCAGGCCCATGTGCCGATAATGCTCGGCCTCGATTTCACCGGCCGTCAGCGTGACGATCCAGCTTTCAGCCGCCTGGCTGTAAAGGCTGAACGCAGCCAGTTCGGCATCGTCGGCATGGGGCGCGATCACCATCACGCGTTGCTGGCGATAGTCCGGCTGGCGAAAGCGCCACAGCGTCGGCTGCCCCTTGATCCGGCAAAAACGCCCGCGCAAGTGGAGCTTGCCCGCGGCCAAGGCCTCGGCGGCGCCGGTCAGGTTCAGATAACGCCGCCCAGCGACGCCGCGCTCGAAGGCTTGCCGGTCCGGGCTTGCCAGGCCCAACAGATCCACCGCGGGGTCGAAGAAACGCCCCAGCCAGGTACTTTTCAACTCAACGCCGACGATCAGGGTTTCATCCGCCGCCAACGGTGCATCCAGCAGCAGCCGGCCCGCCTCCAGGCGCAAGCCGGGCTGTTCGCTGCCGGCCGGGAACGCGTACTCATAGCTGTCTTTGGGCGAGTAAAACAGGTGATCGGCAAACCAGGCTTCATGGGCGGCCCACAACAGCACCGCAAGGATCAGCGGCAGCCACCAGGCAACCAGTACGCCGGTGGCGACCAGCACCAGCACGCCGATCAATAGCGCAATACGCTTGTTACGCCGATGGCGCTTGAGCAGTTGCTGTTTACGGCTCATACACTGAACACCGGCACCGGGTTGCACCAGCGCTCCTTGTATTCGCGGTCGGAACGCCCGAAGGAAAAGCGCAGCGACTTGTTCGCCGCCCGCGCCTGTTCCCAGGCACTTTGGGTATTGAGAAAACTCAGCACGCTGCCGGGGCTGAAGGCGCGGGTTTCCGGGTCGACGCCGCCGTTGACATACTCGGCGCTGAACCACTCGTTGGACTGCACCTGATACACCAATTGCACCGCAATCGGCGCGTCGTTCAGAAACAGCACCGAGCCGAACAGGAATTCCTTGAGCAGCTCCAGCACCTCGGCCAGGCGCGCCGCGCCCGCCGCCGGAAAGCCCCAGCGGCGTTGGAACAGGTCGCAATAAATCGCCGCCAGTTCTACGCTGGAAAACTCACTGACCGCCCGTACCACGCCGCCCGCCTCTTCCAACAGGCGCAGTTCACGCCGCTGGTTGTAGCGAAACTTCTTCGACAGGTCTTCAGGAGTGCGCGCCATGGCCAACTGCTCGGCCTGGGGCTTGAGGGTGCTCACGCGCCCCTCGTTCAGCGCCGAGAGGTAGCGCGCGCGATGCCGCAATGGCACCTGCGCATCAGCGGCAATCGGCAGGATGATCTCGGCGTTGCCCAGGTCAAACAGGCCTTTCTTGCCGCTGCGCTTGAGCACGTCCTTGGACAGCGCCAGGTCGCGTCCCCAAGTGGCGATTGCCCCCTTGAGTTCACCGCCTTGCTCCCAGCCCAGGTAGCGCACGGGTATCTGCGCCAGGCCGGCCAGCCGCTCGATCACCTGGGGATGGGTCGCCACGCTGCCGCCGTAACGCTGCCAGGCCTGGGCGTATACCTCGGCCTCGACAGGCGCCCAGCCACGTTCACGCCAGCCCTGGAAGCGATTCAGCATTTAAACCACGGCGTCATAAGGGTCCACGCCGTCCTTGACCACCAGGATGTCTTCCATGATCAGGTACTGCAGGTCCGAGCCGAAGAACATGTTCAGCGCGTCGGTCGGCGAGCAGATCATCGCTTCGCCACGACGGTTGAGCGAGGTGTTCAGGGACACGCCGTTACCGGTCAGCACTTCCAGTTCTTTCATCATGTCGTAGTAGCGCGGGTTGTATTCGCGCTTGAGCACCTGGGCGCGGGAGGTGCCATCTTCATGGACTACTTCCGGCACACGGGTCTTCCATTCTTCCGACACTTCAAAGGTGAAGGTCATGAACGGCGCCGGGTGATCGACCTTGATCATCTGCGGGGCCACGGTGTCGAGCATCGACGGGCAGAAAGGCCTCCAGCGCTCGCGGAACTTGATCTGGTGGTTGATGCGATCTGCAACGCCAGTCGCACTTGGGCAACCGATGATCGAACGACCGCCCAACGCACGCGGGCCAAACTCCATGCGGCCCTGGAACCAGGCCACCGGGTTGCCGTCGACCATGATCTTGGCAATGCGCTTGGGCATGTTCTCGATCTTGCGCCAGTGCGGCTTGCTCTCGTGCTTGGCGCACGCGGCAATCACGTCTTCGTTGCTGTAGGACGGGCCGAGGTAAACGTGCTCCATCTTCTCGACCGGTACGCCACGGGCATGGGACACATAGGCAGCCGCGCCAACAGCGGTACCGGCATCGCCGGAGGCCGGTTGCACGAAGAGTTCTTTGACGTCGTCACGGGCAATGATTTTCTGGTTCAGCTTGACGTTCAGCGCACAGCCGCCGGCGAAGGCCAGCTTGCCGGTATCCTTGAGGATGTCGCCCAGGTAGTGGTCAATCATCTGCAAGGCCAGTTTTTCGAACAGCGCCTGCATGCTGGCCGCGTAGTGGATATACGGCTCGTCGGCGATGTCGCCTTCGCGCTTGGGGCCCAGCCACTCGATCAGTTTTGGCGAGAAGTAGAAACCCTTGCCCTTCTCTTTGTAGCGGCGCAGGCCGATGACGTTGGCGTAGTCGGTGTTGATCACCAACTCGCCGTTCTCAAAGGAGGCCAGGCGCGAGAAGTCGTATTTGCTGGCATCGCCGTACGGCGCCATGCCCATGACCTTGAACTCACCGTCGAGCATCTCGAAACCGAGGAACTCGGTGATTGCGCCATACAGGCCGCCGAGGGAGTCCGGATCGTAGAATTCCTTGATCTTGTGGATCTTGCCGTTTTCGCCGTAGCCGAAGAAGGTGGTGGCGTACTCGCCCTTGCCGTCAATGCCCAGGATCGCGGTTTTTTCCTGGAAGCCCGAGCAGTGGTAGGCGCTGGAGGCGTGAGCCAGGTGGTGTTCAACCGGTTCGATCTTGATTTTCTTCGGATCGAAGCCCAGTTGCTCCAGGCACCAGACGATCTTGTTGCGATAGCGCTTGTAGCGACGGTTGCCCATCAGGATCGCGTCGAGGGCGCGGTCCGGGGCGTACCAGTAACGCTTGGCGTAGTGCCAGCGCGCCTCGCCGAACAGGCTGATCGGGGCGAACGGGATCGCCACCACATCAACGTCCGAAGGCTTGATGCCGGCCTGTTCCAGGCAGAACTTCGCCGACTCGTAGGGCATGCGGTTCTTTGCATGTTTGTCGCGTACGAAGCGCTCTTCTTCGGCGGCCGCAATCAGCTTGCCGTCGATATACAGGGCTGCGGAAGGATCATGGCTAAGGGCGCCGGACAGGCCAAGAATCGTCAATGCCACTGGGGTCTAGCCTCTTTTAGTCTGCATGCAGGCGCATCGCGCCTGAAAAAAGTGTGCTTCCCGCCGGGGCGGGAAACAGCTAAAGGGCGGGATTATAGCTTAAAAGCAGGGGGAAGCTGTTAGCGGCAAGCGCCAAGCTCAGCGGGCAATTAGAGTTCAATGCTGCCGTCGGCGCTTTGTCGGTAAATGGTGTACGGCAGCAGCAGCGTGTCCGTGATACCGGAGAGGGGGATGTCTATGAGCGTCCAGGGCACGCTGTTTACTATTACATCGCTGCCGGAGTTCGGCGGGCCATTCAGGACACACAGGTTATAAGTCACCCCACTGTAGACACGTGGAACGGACTGGCAATAGGTTTTGCTGGCCTTGAGCGACCGAACGGTGACGGCATCGTCACGAAGCGCGGTGGTCACCGTTCCACAGCCAGCCATCGTCAACGCGATGCACGCCAGCAGCAGTAATTTCATGCTCGTTGTGCGCATGTTTTTGGCTCTTCTTTTTTTGGAGGAGCCGAAATCTAGCAGCTCAAGCCTCGCAAACCCAACGAATCAGCAGCCTACCGGCGCCGTCGCAGCGCGTGGGAAACTTCCTGTTCCGCCCAGTGGCCGGTGAATTCGGCAAAATCGGGGGGAGCCGTTAAACTTGCGACATTTGCGCCTACGCCACTCCGTCGCGCTGCGCCACAGACCCGGCCCCCTCATGACATCATCCACTCCCTCCCGCCTTGCCCTGCTCTTGCTGGGCCTGTGCAGTAACGCCCACGCCGACGATGCGCCGCTGATACTTGACCCCAGCGTGGTCACCGGTTCGCGCAGCGCTAGCCCAACGTTCGATTTGCCCTACTCCGTGGACGGCATCAGCCGCGAACAGATCAGTGACGGCCAACTCGGCATCAACGCCTCCGAAGCCCTGTCCCGCGTGCCCGGCCTGGTGGTGCAGAACCGTCAGAATTACGCGCAAGACCTGCAGATCTCGTCCCGAGGCTTCGGCGCCCGTTCAGCATTCGGCGTGCGCGGCATCAAGCTGATCGCCGATGGCATTCCCGCCAGTACCCCGGATGGCCAGGGCCAGGCCGCGACGTTCAACCTCGACACGGCCGAGCGCATCGAAGTGCTGCGGGGCCCGGCGGCGACGCTGTATGGCAGCAACGCCGGGGGCGTGATCCAAATGTTCTCTCGCGACGGTGAAGGCCCGCCGCGTATCGGCGCCGAAACCCTGCTGGGTAGCGACGGCCTGAACAAGAACCACCTCAGCGCCGAGGGTGCAGCGAACGGCGCCGGGTTTGTGCTCGACGCCTCGCGCATGGACACCAACGGCTACCGCGACCACAGCAGCGCGCGCCGCGACCAGACCTTCGCCAAGCTCAATTTCCAGCCCGATGACGACAGCAAGCTGGCATTGATCTACAGCAGCCTGGAGCAGAACGGTACGCAGGATCCGCTGGGGCAGACATGGGATGCGTACAAGGCAGACCCTCGCTCGGTGAGCGCCAATGCGCTGAACTACAACACGCGCAAAAGTATCGATCATCAGCAATTGGGGCTGAATTACGAGCGGTATTTCGGTAGCGCGACCTTGCAGGTCAATGCCTATACCGGGCGCCGCAGTGTGATTCAGTACCTGTCGATACCAGGCGGCAGTGACTCGGACAAACGTGGCGGTGTAGTGGACTTCGACCGGACGTTCTACGGTGGCTCCGTCCATTGGCTGCAACCCATTACCAGCGCACCCGGTGATCTGACCTTGATCACCGGTCTCGACTACGACCGCAGCCAGGATGATCGCCAGGGTTACTCAAATACCGTCAACGGCATACACGGCGTCAAAGGTGCCATGGGCCGTGATGAAATCGACACCGCCACCAGCCTCGACCCTTTCGTACAGGCCAACTGGTTGCTGGGCGACTGGACTCTGCAAGCCGGCTTGCGTCACAGCACTATGAAGATGGACGTGGACGACCACTTCATCAGCGATGGCAACGACAGCGGCAGTAAGACTTACCAGAAGAACACCCCGTCGATCAGCGCCATGTACGCCTTTACTCCCGACCTGCACGCTTATGTAAGCGCAGGCAAAGGCTTTGAAACGCCTACTCAAGCTGAGTCAGCTTACTCAAACACTTCGAACGGCTTTAACTTCAACCTCAAGCCGTCTGTCAGCAAGCAGTATGAGGTTGGCGTGAAGGCGCGCATCGGCCAGGACACGCGCCTTAATGCTGCTCTATTCCAGATCACCACGGACAACGAGTTAGTGATAGCGCGATCAGATGGCGGGCGCTCTACCTACCAGAACGCCGGCCGCACGCTGCGCCGTGGCTTCGAACTGGGTGTGGAAAGCCAGCTGAGCGAGCACTGGAGCACCAGCCTCGCCTATACCCGCCTGCAAGCTCAATACGACAGCGACTTCATCAATAACGGGAAAACCATCGACAAAGGCAACTACCTCCCCGGAGTGCCACAGACCACCCTGTTCGCCGAACTGAACTGGAAACCACGGGACTGGGTCAGCACCGCCATCGAAGGCTTGTACCGCAGCAAGGTCTACGTAGAAGACACCAACCAGCAACACGCCGCACCGGCCTACAGCGTCTTCAACTGGCGCGCACGGTTTGAGCAGAAGGTCGAGCATTGGACCTTTCACCAGACCTTGCGCCTGGATAACCTGCTGGACCGTCAGTACGTAGGGTCGGTGATTGTGGGGGATGGCAATAACCGCTATTACGAAGCGGCGCCGGGGCGCTCGTGGTATGCAGGCGCTGGGGCGCAGTACCAGTTCTGAATGCGGCGCCTGGACGGGCGCCATCGCGGGCAAGCCCGCTCCCACATTTTTACCGCGTTCACAGATCAAGTGTGGGAGCGGGCTTGCCCGCGATAGGTTTAACTGCCGACACCCGCCTCTTTGGGCAAGCGCTGGTCAATCACCTGGTACAGCGCACTGCCCTGCGGCCAGTTACGCATAAATCGCGCACGGTCTTTGGCATACGCAGGGGCGAAGCTGGACAGCGAGGTGTGCTGGCACATGGCATCCAGGTCGATCATCGCCCAGCGCCCGTCGTTCCAGAACAGGTTATGGCCCTTGAAGTCCCCATGGCTGATGCGTTCGCGGATCAACTCGGCAAACAACTGGTCCAGCGCCTGCAACTCGCTCTCGGGCGCCTCGCCGCTTTCCACATACGGCGCAAAGCGCTCGATAATGTCCGGCCCGGGCAGGTATTCGGTGACCAGATAGGCGCGGCTGCGCAACCACAGGAACCGTTTCTCCAGCACCGCCAGCGGCTTGGGTGTGGCGAAGCCCAGGAAGGCCAGGCGATTGCCTTCGCGCCAGGAGTGCCAGGCGCGACTTGGGCGCCAGAAACGCTTGAGCCAATGGGCAAAGCCCTTGATGTTGTAGCGTTTGATCACCAGCGGTCGGCCGGCCACGTCAACCTTGGCCACGCTCGCCGCGCCACCGGTCTTGTACAGGTGCCCCTGGTCGAGCAACGCATCGGCCTGCTCCAGCACCGGCACCATGGCGGCTTCTTCTTCGCGGCGGATCGCACGCAAGCCAAAAGCGCCGCGCACCACGCTGAACAGCGTGCATTCGCGGCCGGTCTTGTCCAGGTAGTCTCTCAAACGCCAGGCGCTGACTTTACGCACCTGCTTTTCCAAGGCTTGCATTGGCAAGGCGTGTTCGCCGTTGGCCAGCAAGTAATACACCAGCAACTCTTCGGTAAAGGGCTCGAGGTTCTTGGGCAGTTGGGCGAAGAACACACCGAGGTTCTCCAGCACTCGATTGCGCGACAACGGCTTGCCCGCCTCTTCGACACGAATACCGGCGCCATCGATCAAATACAGCTTGCCATCCTTGCGCAGCAGGTTGTCCAGGTGCAGGTCTTCTTGCCACAGGCCCTTGGCATGCATCTGGGCAATCGCGCCCAGCGCTTCGGCGAGCACAGCGGTTTGTTCGTCCGCCAACGGCGGCAGGTTTTCGACGGCGAGCCAAGCGTCGGACAGGCTTTGGGCCCCCTCGATAAATTCAAACAGCAGCCAACCGCCCTCGCCGTCCTGCAAGCCATCGGCCAGCAGCAACGGCGTGGTCAGGCCCTGCTCAGCCAACAGGCGCACCCCCGTAAGCTCACGCTGAAAATGCCGCGCCGCCTTGTTGCCCACCAACAACTTGGCCAACACCGGGCGACCCCGCCACACGGCGGCGCCCACATAGCGCTGCCCCGGCAACACCCGCAAAAGGCTCAGCAATTGCAATTGCCCAGGGCCGGCGGCATCCGCCAGGTCGAGGGTCAGTGGCAGGCCGGGGGTACGCCCAGCCGTTTTCAGCTCGGATAAACGCATCAGCGGTTCTCCTTATGGCTGCGGCGTGCGGTCAGGCGCTGGTGCCAAGTGGCGACCAAGGCACTGTCCTCGGGCTGCTCAAGGTACGCCGCCAGCAGTTGGCGCACCTGCGCATCCGACCATTGCGGCGCGCGGCGCAGCAGCGGTTCCAGGTCCTTGACCCGGTCACGCCAGCCAAACAGCAACGGGCGGGTTTTCTCCAGGTCGATCAACTGTGCGGCGTAACCCTCACCGGCAGGCTGCAGGAAAATATGCTTGGGGTAAAAACAGCCATGCACCTGCCCGACGCTGTGCAGATGACGCGCCAGCTTGCCGCACGCCAACAGGATCGCACTCTGCTGGGCCGCGCTCAATTGCGGCCACTGCTCCAGCAACGAATCCAGGTCATTCCAGCCATCCAGCGCACGGGTGAGCAACATCGCCCGGCGCTCGCCCTTGACCTTGCGCTCACCGAAGAACGCCGCTTGCAGGGCCGGGATGCCGAGCTTCCGATACAGGCTGATGTTGCGAAACTCGCGGGCAAAACTCGGCTCGCCAAACGGGCGATGCAAGGTGCGCGTGAGGTAATTGCTCTGGCGTTTGAGGTAGTAACCCTGCCCCTCAAGCTCCAGGCGATACACGCTGCTCCAACCGTCGCCGCTGGTGTTCGGCTCGTCCACCGCATCCAGTTGCTTGGCCCACAGCGCGTCGAAGGTCGCCAGGCCGTTGCGCTCAAGCAGAGCGCGGTCTTCGGCCGCCAGGAAGTCACTCATTCGCGTCCCTCGAAAAACTTCACCACATGGCGAATTCGCTGTTTGTCCGACGCGGTCAAGTGCGCGCGCTGGCGATATTGCAGGTAGAAGCGCAGGCGCTGGGTGGCCGACAAGTGATACTTGGCGACTTTATCCAGGCAGGCCAGGTCTTTGGTGATGCGGTACTTGAGCCAGAAACCGCGCCAGAAATCACCGTTGGGGCAGTCGATCAGGTACAGGGTGCGCTGGTCGTCCACCAACAGGTTGCGCCACTTCAAGTCGTTATGGGTGAAGCGGTGATCGTGCATGGTGCGCGTGTATTCGGCGAGCTGGCGGCTGATGCCATCGACCCACCGAGGGTCTTTGAGGCGCTCATCGTGACGCTCGGCCAGCACCGACAGATCTTCGGTCTTGGGCAGTTCACGGGTGATCATGGCGCCTCGGTTATAAGCCAGGCCCTTGCGGTCCAGGCCCCAGGCCACCACGTCGGCGGTGGGGATGCCCCACTTGGCGAAGCGCTTGAGGTTCTGCCATTCGGATTTCACCCGTGGCCGGCCCAGGTAACGACGCAGGCCCTTGCCGGCGCCTACGTAGCGCTTGACGTAATAATTGACCCCGCCACGTTCCACCCGGATCACTTCCGATAACGGGTCGCGGGTCAGCCGCTCGCCTTGCAGGGCGAACACCGCGTCCAGGCTTCCAAAGTCATCCGCCAGGGCGGCGTAGGCAGGTTCCAGGTTCCAACCCGCCATCAGATCGCATCCCCGTATCGTTGTTTACGCGCATACAGCTTTGCAGCCATGCGTCCCAGCGCAGACAGCAGCGCGGTTTGCTCCGCCAGGATCTGGCGCAGCGGCTGCTGGAAATAGGCCTTGAGAAAACGCAGCTTGTCACGCTGGGTCAAGCCGATCTCCAACGCGGAGTAATACAGGCCGGCCAGGTCTTTGTTGCGCCAGCGCACGGGGATCGTCGCACGCACCTGGGCACGGTGCAGGTCGATCACCGACAGCTTGAGGTTGTCGACGCTGATGGGCCGGTCGGTGTGCAACAGGAAATGGCACAGGTAGCAATCACGGTGGTTGACGCCGCCGCGGTGCATCGCGCCCACGGTACGCGCCAGCTCAAGGGTCAAGGCATGCTTGATGGCCGGCACGGGCGGTTGCTTGACCCAGTCCAGGGTCAGGTCTTCCAGGCTGATGATGGGGGTCAGTTCCTGGGTGATGATGAACGAGTGCTGGTCGGCCGGGTTGCTGCCTTTTTCACCGAACGCCACGGCGGTCATGGTCGGGACGCCAAGCGCCTGCAAACGCTGGATCGCCACCCACTCCTGGCCCGCGCCCAATACCGGCAATTTGGCGGTGACCAGGTTCTTGAGGATTTCGCCCCAGCCAATGCCACGGTGGATCTTCACAAAATAAGGCTGGCCCTCGACCACCGTACGCAACGTACGGCGAGCGGCCAGCTCGCGGAACACCTGGCCTTCCAGCTTCTCGACCTCGGCGAACGCATCGCGCCCGTCCCAGAGGGTCTTGAAGGGTTCGGCTAGAATCAACTTCATCGGTTTGGCTCCGCCAGAATCAGGTCCGCAGCGTACTGCGGCATGCTAAAGAGGTCGGCCGTCTCAGCGAAGGCCAGACCATTGCGACTCCAGGTCGCACGCGCTTGTGGGTCGTCGAGCATATCGACCAGATACTGGTTGAGCTGGGTTTGCTCGAACGGCTCGTCCAACACCCGGCCGCTCTGGGCCTTGTCGATGTAGAACGCATAGCCGCACACCTGGCTCACCAGTACCGGGAGGCCGGCGACCACCGCTTCGACCAGCACCATGCCGGCCGCCTCGTTGTACGCGGGGTGAATCAACAGGTCGGCCCCCAGCAGGAAGCGCGGAATATCATTGCGGCCCTTGAAGAACTGCACCTGGTCGCCCAGGCCCAGCGCCGCGCTCTGCAATTGGAATACTTTGGGGTCGTCCTGGCCGATTACAAATAGCCGGGTGCGTTTCTTCAGGCGCGAAGGCAATGCGGCCAGCGCCTTGAGGCTGCGGTCGACGCCCTTGGTCTTGAACCCCGAACCGATCTGCACCAACAGCAAATCATCTTCAGCCAAGCGAAATTCAGCGCGAAACTCGGCGCGGATCTCGGCGGCGTTCGGCGGCGCTCGGCGGTCGCGGGCGATACCCGGTGGCAGCAGGTGAAAGCGCTCGGGCTGGGTGCCGTAATACTGGGTGAACAGCTGTTGCTGATGCTCGGACAACACCATGATCTGCGTCTTGGCGTTTTTATCGAATACGGCGCGCTCGTATTCGGCAAAGTGCTTGTAGCGCCCGAACCAGCGATACATCGGGTTGCGCAGGGTCTGGGCCTTGTCCTCGAACACACCGTCGGCGGCAAAGTACAGGTCCAGCCCCGGCATCTTGTTGAACCCCACCACACGGTCCACCGGGCGCTTGGCCAGGTCGGCCTGGATCCAGGCGTAGAGCTTTTCGTTGCGGCGGTGGTTGACCAAGGCCTTGACCGGCGCCACCAGCACTTCAAAGCCTGGTGGGATATCGCCTTCCCAGATCAGGGTGTACACCCGAATGCTGTGGCCGCGCTGCTGGCACTCCAGGGCGATGCGCATGAAGTCGCGCTGCAGGCCACCGAAAGGGAAATACTTGTACAGAACAAAAGCCAGTTGCATCAGTGCTGCTCCTCGGCCAGTAACAACGTGCTCAGCCGGTTTGCGACACGCTCAGGGTTCAAGCGCGTGAAGCACAGGGGCGATTCGCGCGCGATGTCGAACCGTCGCAGGTCGTCGGCAGTGGGTTGATACGTGCACTGTTTTTGCAGGCAAGGCGCACACGGCCAGTCGCTGGCCAAGTGGATCTGGCCTTTGCCGTAGGCGCCGGTGAGGCCTGGGTTGGTGGGGCCGAACAGGGAAATGGTCGGCACATCCAATGCGGCCGCCAAGTGGCCGAGGCCGGTGTCGACGGCCACGCAGGCACGGGCGCTCGCCAATATACGGGCCACGCCCGCCAGGTTGAGCTTGGGCAACACTTCGGCGTTGGGCAGGCCCAGGGCCAGGCGTTCGGCCCGCGCCTTTTCGGCGGCGTTACCCCACGGCAGCTTTACGTCCACGCCCAGGCGACCCATGCGTTCAGCCAGCTCGCGCCAATAGGCTTCAGGCCAGTGCTTGGTGTCCCAGGTGGTGCCGTGCAGCAGCAATACGAACGGTTTTTTCGGCGGCAGGCCGAGCAGTTTTTCGACGCTCAGGCCGTAGTCGCCCAGACGCTGGGGCAGGTCGTAGCCCAGGGCCACGGCGAACAGCTGGCGCAAGCGCTCCACCGCATGCTGTCCACGGGCCACGGCCAGGCGCCGGGAGTAAAAGCGCGCAGCCAGCGGTTCTCGCGCAGAATCTTTGTCGAAGCCGGCGATGGGCGCCCGCACATAGCGGGTCAGCCAGGCGCTTTTGAGCAAGCCCTGGGCGTCGATCACCAGGTCATATTTGGTCGACTGCACCGCCTGCTTGAAGCGCCGCCATTCACCGCTCTTGACGGTTTGCCAAAGGTTTTTGCGCCAGCGGCGGATCGCCACCGGGATGACCTTGTCCACCGCCGGGTGCCAGGTGGGGATTTCGGCAAAGCCTTCTTCCACCACCCAGTCGAACCGAATGCCGGGAATCGCCCGCGCTGCGTCGGTGAGCGCCGGCAAGGCATGGATCACGTCGCCCAGGGATGAGGTCTTGATTACCAGAACCCGCAACTCAATGAACCTCGACCACGTCGCCCTGCAAACGCTGCAAGGCATCGGTGACCGGCTGGGGCAGCAACTGGCGCAGGCAGTTGTAGTGGCCGAAACGGCAGGTACGCTCAAAGCACGGGCTGCAATCCAGGCCCAGGCGCACCACCTCGACCTTGTCGGCCAACGGCGGAGTGAAGCCTGGAGATGTGGAGCCGTATACGGCCACCAGCGGACGGTTCAGCGCCGCCGCCACGTGCATCAGGCCGGAGTCGTTGGACACCACCGAGTCGGCGCACGACAACAGGTCGATGGCCTCGGCCAGGGACGTGTCGCCACTGAGGTTCACCGCCTCCTCACGCAGACCGGGAATCAGGCGCTGGCGGATGTCTTCACCCACCGAGTGATCGTTCTTGGAACCGAACAACCACACCTGCCAGCCTTCGCGGATCTTCGTCTCGGCAACTTTGGCGTAATGCTCCGACGGCCAGCGCTTGGACTCGCCAAACTCGGCGCCAGGGCACAAGGCCAATACGGGCCGATCCAGGGTCAGGCCAAACTTGGCCAGCGCGGCGTCGCGGGTCACCGGGTCGATCTGCAAGCTGGGGCGCGGGTACGGCTTGGGCAGTTCAGCGCCCGGCTCGTAGGCCAAAGCCATAAAGCGTTCGATCATCAACGGGTAACGGGCTTTATCCAGGGTGCGCACGTCATTGAGCAGCACATAGCGGAACTCGCCGCGCCAGCCGGTGCGCTTGGGGATACCGGCAAAATACGGCACCAGCGCCGACTTCAGCGAGTTAGGCAGCAGGATCGCCTGGTCGTACTGGCCGGCCATGGATTTGCCGATACGTCGGCGGGTCGCCAGCTCCAGGGCGCCGTGGCCGAGCGGGAAGCTCAAGGCCTTGCGCACCTCTGGCATACGCTCAAGGATCGGCCGGCTCCACTCAGGGGCGAGCACGTCGATCTGGCAGTCTGGATAGCGCAGGCGCAGGCACTGAAACAGTGTCTGTGCCATCACCATGTCACCGACCCAACTGGGCCCAACGATCAGAATATTCATGTAGTTTCCACAAACGATGCGGGGAGGCTTATGCCTCCCCGCCCTAATAGTGTTGTCAGCTCAAGCCCAGCGCTTGCCAGATTCGCATCACCTGCCGCCGCTCGTCGGCGAACTGGTCCCCGGCTACCGTGCCGGCCTCGTTCTGCAACGCCTGGCGGTGCGCGGCTGAGCGGTAGGCCTTGTACACCTCTCGCAGCAAATGGGCATCGGCGGCGGGCATCAGCCCGACCTGCTCCAGGCCCTCCAAAATGCGGATATTGTCGGTGTAGCGCAGCAACGATGGATGTTGCGCAGACCACGCCAAAGCCGCGTATTGCACCATAAATTCAATATCGACGATACCTCCGGCGTCCTGCTTGAGGTCGAACAGCGCCGTGGCCTCGAAGGCGTTGGCGCCCCTGCCGGCCGTCGTGGCCTTGGTGCCCAGGTTGTCGCGCATCTTGGCACGCATCTCGCTGACCTCCTGGCGCAGCTTCTCCAAGTCCCGTTCACGCCCCAACACATTAGCCCGTACCTGCTCGAACGCCTGGCCCACATCCTGGCTGCCCACCAGCACCCGCGCGCGAATCAGGGCCTGATGTTCCCAGGTCCAGGCTTCATTTTGTTGATAGCGGTCAAACGCACCCAGAGAACTCACCAGCAAGCCGGAGGCGCCGGAAGGTCGCAGGCGCATGTCCACTTCATACAACTGGCCGGAGTTGGTCTGGGTGGTCAGCAGGTGAATGATGCGCTGGCCCAGGCGTGTAAAGAATTGCGCGCCATCGATCGGCTTGGCACCGTCCGTCTCGGCCTGGGGGTCGCCGTCATGGATAAACACCAGGTCCAGGTCCGAACCATGCCCCAGTTCGATGCCGCCGACTTTCCCATAACCGACAATGATGAACCCAGGATCGCACAGGGTGCCGTCCAGGCGCTGCGGCGAGCCGTGACGGGCGACGGTCTGGCGCCAGGCCAGGGCCAGCACTTGTTCAAGAATGGCTTCGGCCAGCCAGGTGAGGTAGTCGCTGACCTTCATCAACGGCAGGCTGCCAGCGATTTCCGAAGCGGCCACCCGCAGGCGGTGCGCCAGTTTGAAATGGCGCAAGGCTTCCATCTGTTGCTCAAGGTCATCTTCGGGAATGCGCGTGAGGCGCTCGCGCAACTCCGCCGCCAGTTCCGGCGCCAGCGGCGGCTTGAACAAGCGGCCTTCGTTGAGCAATTCATCCAGCAACAGCGGGAAACGGGTGATCTGTTCGGCGATCCACGGGCTGGCCGCACACAAGGTCAGCAGGCGGCGCAGGGCGTCGGGGTTCTCGGTCAGCAGTACCAGGTAGGCCGAACGCCGGGCCACGGCCTCCACCAGCGGCAACACACGCTCCAGCACCAGGTCCGGGTTGGCATGTTCGACGGCCTGGGCCAGCAGGCGCGGGATAAACGCATCCAGGCGTTCGCGCCCCAGGCGCTGCATGGCGCGCAACTGCGGGCTGGCGCGCAGGCTGGCCAAGGCCTTGAGGGCCTTGGGGGCATCGGTGAAACCGCCTTCACTCAATTGGCGGCACGCGGCGTCGTCGTCCTGGGATTCCTCCCACAGCGGCAACCATTCACCACCGACCACCAGCTCGCTTTCTTCGCCCTCTTCCTCATCAGGGTCGGCAATCACTTGGCGAAAGTGCCAGTCCACACGGCCACGCCAGTACATCAGGCGCTCGTGGAACGCGGCCCAGTCACTGAAGCCCAGCATAAAGGCAATGCGCGCCTGGTCTTCGGGGCTGTCCGGCAGCATTTGCGTCTGGCGGTCGGCAATCGCCTGGATCGCATGTTCGGTGTAACGCAGAAATTCGTAACCGCTGCGCAGCTCGGTGATCACCGCCGCGGGCAAATAACCCTGGCCTTCCAGCGTGCCCAGCACGTTCAACAGCGGGCGTTGCTGCAGGCTGAGGTCCCGGCCGCCATGGATCAACTGGAAGGCCTGGGCGATAAATTCCACCTCACGAATGCCGCCCGCGCCCAGCTTGATATTGTCGGCCATGCCCTTGCGCCGCACTTCCTGCTGGATCAGTTGCTTCATGGTGCGCAGCGCTTCAATGGCCGAAAAGTCCAGATAACGGCGATAGACAAACGGGCGCAGCATGTCGAGCAGTTGCGCGCCAGCCACCTGGTCGCCGGCCACCACCCGCGCCTTGATCATGGCGTAGCGCTCCCAGTCCCGGCCCTGGTCCTGGTAGTACTGCTCCAGCGCGTTGAAGCTGAGCACCAGGGCGCCGGCCGAACCGTAGGGACGCAGGCGCATGTCGACGCGAAAGACAAAACCGTCGACGGTCATCGGGTCCAGGGCCTTGATCAGTTTTTGACCCAGGCGAATAAAGAACGCCTGATTATCCAGGGCACGCTTCACGCCCACCGTCTCGCCGCCCTCGGGGTAGGCGAAGATCAGGTCGATATCCGACGACAGGTTCAGCTCCACCGCACCGAGCTTGCCCATGCCGAGGATGACCATGTGCTGCGCCTCGCCGCTGCGTGCGCCGGTCGGCGTGCCGAATTGGGAGCAGTGGCGCTGGTACAGCCATTGATAGGCCTGGTCGATGCAGGCGTCGGCCATGTCGGACAGGTCGCGACAGGTTTGCACCAGGTCGGCCTGGCGTGTGAGGTCGCGCCAGATGATGCGCACCTGCTGGCGCGTGCGCTGGCGGCGCAGTACGCGGCCCAGCTCGTCTTCTGTTTCGGCCTGTTGCACGGCGCCAGCTATCTGGCTGCACAGCTCGCCGGGCGCAAACCCGCGGTCCAGCTCGCCCCAGGCCACCAGTTCCAGCAACATCAAAGGGTCACGAACACTCTGTTCAATGACGAAATCACTGGCGGCGCACACGCGGGCAAAGTCGGCCCACCGTTGCGGCGTCCACGCATAAAGGCCATGATCGTCGTCGAGCGCGGCCACCGCGTCACGAAATGACTGCTCGGCCCGGCTGGCGTAAGGCAACAGAATGGCCGGCAGTTCGGCCAGCGTTGGAAGGCTCATGGTCTATCCTTGATCGGCGTGTAAATGGCGTGTAGCTGTGAAGGCAAGAGCCATGCTCGGTGAAGGACTGTCGAACAAAGGTTAGAAATAGCTGAAATTAAATTAATCTTGGCAGGCAACATCAAAGTTTCACCTTTTCTTGTTCGCAATAGACCAACAATAACGATTATGCTCACCAGCAAGACCGAGCCATACGCTCAGTCTTGTGTAGTTTTACTACTCGTATATACATTCGAAAGGCTGAAATGGCCGACGATTTGTAGTAAAACTACAGGACGCCGAAGCAACCTTCGGCCATCCAAGAATTTATGTCGTCTGCCCACAAGGCCAGTCGCAAACTTCAGGCAACCGATTCTGGTAGCCTTTCCGCCCTGGAGCAAGCCATGCAAGACCTCGATCCCGTCGAAACCCAGGAATGGCTGGACGCCCTGGAATCGGTTCTCGACAAAGAAGGCGAAGACCGTGCTCACTACCTGATGACCCGTATGGGCGAACTCGCGACCCGCAGCGGCTCGCAACTGCCTTACGCCATCACTACGCCATACCGCAACACCATCCCCGTTACCCACGAAGCACGCATGCCTGGCGACCTGTTCATGGAACGCCGCATTCGCTCGCTGGTACGTTGGAACGCCATGGCGATGGTAATGCGCACGAACTTGAAAGATTCGGACCTGGGCGGTCACATCTCCAGCTTCGCTTCCAGCGCAACCCTGTATGACATCGGCTTCAACTACTTCTTCCAGGCCCCGACCGACGAACACGGCGGCGACCTGATCTACTTCCAGGGCCACACCTCGCCAGGCGTCTATGCCCGTGCGTTCATGGAAGGTCGCATCAGCGAAGAACAAATGAACAACTTCCGCCAGGAAGTCGACGGTCAGGGCCTGTCGTCCTACCCGCACCCTTGGTTGATGCCTGATTTCTGGCAGTTCCCGACCGTTTCCATGGGTCTGGGCCCGATCCAGGCGATCTACCAGGCACGCTTCATGAAGTACCTGGAAGCCCGTGGCTTCATCCCCGAAGGCAAGCAGAAGGTCTGGTGCTTCCTGGGCGACGGCGAGTGCGACGAGCCGGAATCCCTGGGCGCCATCTCCCTGGCCGGCCGCGAGAAGCTCGACAACCTGATCTTCGTCATCAACTGCAACCTGCAGCGCCTCGACGGCCCGGTTCGCGGCAACGGCAAGATCATCCAGGAACTCGAAGGCGTATTCCGCGGCGCCCAGTGGAACGTGACCAAAGTCATCTGGGGCCGCTTCTGGGACCCACTGCTGGCCAAGGACGTCGACGGTATCCTGCAACGTCGCATGGACGAAGTCATCGACGGCGAGTACCAGAACTACAAAGCCAAAGACGGCGCGTTCGTGCGCGAACACTTCTTCAACACGCCTGAACTCAAGGCGATGGTTGCCGACCTGTCCGACGACGAAATCTGGAAGCTCAACCGTGGCGGCCACGACCCGTACAAGGTCTACGCGGCGTACCACGAAGCGGTCAACCACAAAGAACAACCCACCGTCATCCTGGCCAAGACCATCAAGGGTTATGGCACCGGTGCCGGCGAAGCGAAGAACACCGCGCACAACACCAAGAAAGTCGATGTCGACAGCCTGAAGTTGTTCCGCGACCGCTTCGACATCCCGGTCAAGGACGAAGAGCTGGAGAACCTGCCGTTCTTCAAGCCGGAGCCAAACAGCGCCGAAGCCCGCTACCTGAGCGAGCGCCGCACTGCACTGGGTGGTTTCGTGCCACAGCGCCGCGCCAACAGCTTCAGCGTGCCGACGCCAGACCTGAGCACCCTCAAGGCTATCCTTGACGGCTCGGGCGACCGTGAAATCTCCACCACCATGGCCTTCGTGCGTATTCTGGCGCAGTTGGTCAAGGACAAGGACATCGGCCCGCGCATCGTCCCGATCATCCCGGACGAAGCCCGTACCTTCGGTATGGAAGGCATGTTCCGTCAGTTGGGCATCTACTCCTCCGTCGGCCAGCTCTACGAGCCAGTCGATAAAGACCAGGTGATGTTCTACAAGGAAGACAAGAAGGGCCAGATCCTCGAAGAAGGCATCAACGAAGCGGGCGCCATGAGCTCCTTCATCGCTGCCGGTACTTCGTACTCCAGCCACAACCAGCCAATGCTGCCGTTCTACATCTTCTACTCGATGTTCGGCTTCCAGCGTATCGGCGACCTGGCCTGGGCCGCTGGCGACAGCCGTACCCGTGGTTTCCTGATCGGCGGTACCGCCGGCCGTACCACGCTGAACGGCGAAGGCCTGCAACACGAAGACGGTCACAGCCACATCCTGGCTGCCACCATCCCGAACTGCCGCACCTTTGATCCAACCTACGGCTATGAGCTGGCGGTGATCATCCAGGACGGCATGAAGAAGATGACCGAAGAGCAGCAGGACGTTTTCTACTACATCACCGTGATGAACGAGTCCTACCAGCAGCCAGCCATGCCGGCCGGTGTGGAAGAAGGCATCATCAAGGGCATGTACCTGCTCGAAGAAGACACCAAGGAAGCGGCGCACCACGTACAGCTGATGGGCTCCGGCACCATCCTGCGTGAAGTACGTGAAGCGGCGAAGATCCTGCGCGACGAGTTCAACGTCGGTGCCGACGTGTGGAGCGTGACCAGCTTCAACGAACTGCGCCGTGACGGCCTGGCCGTGGAGCGCAGCAACCGCCTGCACCCTGGCCAGAAGCCAGCCAAGAGCTACGTCGAAGAGTGCCTGGCCGGCCGTAAGGGGCCAGTCATTGCCTCTACCGACTACATGAAACTGTTTGCTGAACAAATTCGCCAGTGGGTCCCGTCCAAGGAATTCAAAGTCCTGGGCACCGATGGTTTCGGCCGCAGTGACAGCCGCAAGAAGCTGCGTCACTTCTTCGAAGTCGACCGTCACTTCGTGGTGTTGGCAGCCCTGGAAGCCTTGGCTGACCGTGGTGAGATCGAACCCAAGGTGGTGGCTGACGCTATCGTCAAGTTCGGGATCAACCCGGAAAAACGCAACCCACTGGACTGCTGAGGAGATTTTTTGTGAGCGAACTCATTCGCGTACCTGACATCGGCAGCGGTGAAGGTGAAGTAATCGAGCTGTTTGTGAAGGTCGGCGACACCGTCGAAGCCGACCAGAGCATCCTGACCCTGGAGTCGGACAAGGCGAGCATGGAAATCCCTGCTCCCAAGGCCGGCGTGGTCAAGAGCCTGAAAGTGAAGCTGGGCGACCGCCTGAAAGAAGGCGACGAACTGCTGGAACTGGAAATCGAAGGTGCTGCCGATGCAGCCCCTGCGGCCCCGGCTCCGGCCGCTGCTGCACCTGCACCAGCCGCTGAAAAGCCTGCCGCTGCCGAGGCTGCTCCAGCCCCGGCCGCTGCGCCGGCCGCCGCGACCGTCCAGGACATTCACGTCCCGGACATCGGCTCGTCGGGCAAAGCCAAGATCATCGAGCTGCTGGTCAAGGTCGGCGACACCGTCGAAGCCGACCAGTCGCTGATCACCCTGGAGTCCGACAAGGCCTCCATGGAGATCCCATCGCCGGCTGCCGGCGTGGTGGAAAGCATTGCGGTCAAGCTCGAAGACGAAGTCGGCACCGGTGACTTCATCCTCAAGCTCAAAGTACAAGGTGCTGCGCCAGCCGCCGCACCAGCACCGGCTGCTGCTCCGGCTGCCAAGGCTGAAGCGGCACCTGCCGCTGCTGCCCCTGCGCCGGCCGCAAAAGCCGAAGCTGCGCCAGCCCCTGCGGCTGCCGCACCTGCGCCAAGCGGTGCCAAGGTTCACGCCGGCCCAGCCGTGCGTCAGCTGGCCCGTGAATTCGGCGTCGAGCTGAGCGCTGTTGCAGCCAGCGGCCCTCACGGCCGTGTGCTGAAGGAAGACGTGCAGGTTTACGTCAAAGCCATGATGCAAAAAGCCAAGGAAGCTCCGGCTGCCGGCGGCGCTACCGGTGGTTCGGGCATTCCGCCGATCCGTACCGTGGATTTCAGCCGTTTCGGCGAAATCGAAGAAGTGCCGATGACCCGCCTGATGCAAATCGGCGCGGCAGGCCTGCACGCCAGCTGGCTGAACATCCCGCACGTGACCCAATTCGACCAGGCCGATATCACCGACCTGGAAGCGTTCCGCGTTGCGCAGAAAGCCGTGGCCGAGAAGGCCGGCGTGAAGCTGACCGTACTGCCACTGCTGCTCAAGGCCTGTGCACACCTGCTCAAGGAACTGCCGGACTTCAACAGCTCGCTGGCGCCAAGCGGCAAGGCGATCATTCGCAAGAAGTACGTGAACATCGGCTTTGCGGTCGACACCCCGGATGGCCTGCTGGTACCGGTCATCAAGAATGTCGACCAGAAGAGCCTGCTGCAACTGGCTGGCGAAGCGGCTGCGCTGGCTGCCAAGGCCCGCGACAAGAAGCTCACCCCGGACGACATGCAGGGCGCCTGCTTCACCATCTCCAGCCTCGGCCACATTGGCGGCACTGGCTTCACGCCAATCGTCAACGCGCCGGAAGTGGCGATCCTGGGTGTGTCCAAGGCCACCATCCAGCCTGTGTGGGACGGTAAAGCGTTCCAACCCAAGCTGATGCTGCCACTGTCGCTGTCCTACGATCACCGCGTGATCAACGGCGCCGCGGCTGCGCGCTTCACCCAGCGCCTGAGCCAGTTGCTGAACGACATCCGCACCATCCTGCTGTAAGTCACAGGACCTTCCTGTGACCGGGAAGGCCCTTGCCGCACCGATTTCCGAGCGCCACGCTCGTACCTCAACCCCGCCACTTGGCGGGGCTTTTTTTGCCTGTGTTTTTGTAGGAGCGAGCTTGCTCGCGAAGATCGTCAACGATGACGCGGGTCTTCTGGATAAACGCGGTGCCCTGGCGTTTTTCGCGAGCAAGAACTAGGCGTCCCCCTCGCTCCTACAGAGGACAGGCGTGAACCATCGATCACCCCAATTACAGAAAACCCTCGCGCGGCCGATAACAGGCTTATAGCACTTAGCCTTCATCCTCTCTTGTCACTGCGTGCTGCATGATGCAACCTTGCCGCAGTCGACAGTCAAGAGGGCGTGAGCCCAGCGCAGTGCGCATTTTCCCAAGCGAGTTTCCCCATGAAAAGCCAACCCGATGTCGCCCGTATGGCGGCCGAGGTAGTGACGCAATTACCGGTGCCTTCGCGCCTCGGTATGCTGCGTTTCGAGCGGCTTAATGAGGCAAGCTGGGCCCTGCTCTACCTCGACCCCAATTGCGAGCGCCAGTTCGGCCTGCCGGCGGTAGAACTCTGCGCCTTGATCGGCACGCCCTACGCCAGCCTGATGGAACCCCAGGCGCGCTACCAGCTACACGATGCGATTCAACAGCAACTGGCCCAGAGCCCCCATTATCTGGTGCGCTACACCCTGCACACCCATGACGGCCCGCTAAGCGTTTTGGAGATGGGCGAAGCCTACAAACAACATAACCGCCACCTAGTGCGGGGCTACCTGATGGTGGTCGAGGGGCTGTTCAGCGAGGCCAGCACGCCCGCCCCGACCGTCGACCTGGAAAACCAGAACAGCCGCCTGCAGATAGCCCTGGAGCTCAACCAGCGAGCGCAGCAGGAACAGTTGCAGCACCTGGAGCGAGTACGTGCCCAGCAGGAGTTGATCCTGCTGCTGGCGCGCCAACGCTACACCACGCCCAACTCTCTGCAAGAAGCCGCTGAACTGATCACGCGCAGCGCGTGCGATATCTACCAGATCGACTGCGCCAGCATCTGGAACCTTGAAGGCCATCACCTGGTACCGATCTCCGCCTATCACCGCGCCGATCAACAGCACCACCTGCCTGAAGCCATCGACGCCAGTGGCTTCCCGGATTACCTGGAAGCCCTGCATTCGAGCCGCGCGATTGATGCCACCCACGCCCTGCGCGACCCACGCACCCGGGAAATGGCCGAAAGCCTGCGCGCCAAGGACGTCCACGCGATGCTCGACGCCAGCATCCGTGTCGACGGCCAGGTCGTCGGCGTGCTGTGCCTGGAACAAGGCGGCAGCCCGCGCGCCTGGCAGTCCGATGAGATCGCGTTCGCCGGCGAGCTGGCAGACCAGTTCGCCCAGGTCATCAACAACCACAACCGCCGCACCGCCACCAGCGCGCTGCACCTGTTCCAGCGCGCGGTAGAGCAAAGCGCTAACGCGTTTTTGCTGGTCAATTGCGACGGCGTGGTGGAGTACGTCAACCCCAGCTTCACCGCGATTACCCAGTACAGCGCCGAAGAAGTCCACGGCCATCGCCTGGCCCAACTGCCGGCCCTGGAAAACCTCAGCGAATTGCTGTTCGATGCGCCCTCGGCCCTGGCCAAAAGCAACAGCTGGCAGGGTGAGTTCAAGAGCCGTCGCAAGAACCTGGAACCCTACTGGGGCCAGCTGTCGATTTCCAAAGTGTATGGCGACAACCGCGAGTTGACCCACTACATCGGCATCTACGAAGACATCACCCAGACCAAGCTGGCGCAGCAGCGCATCGAACGCCTGGCCTACACCGACAACCTGACCAACCTGGGCAATCGCCCGGCGTTCATTCGCAACCTCGACGAGCGCTTTGCCCGCGACAGCGACAGCCCGATCAGCCTGCTGTTGGTGGACATCGACAACTTCAAGCGCATCAACGACAGCCTCGGCCACCAGACCGGCGACAAGCTGTTGATCAGCCTGGCGCGCCGCCTGCGCAACAGCTTGAGCAGCGGCGGCAGCCTGGCGCGTTTTGCCAGTAACGAATTCGCAGTGCTGCTGGACGATGCCGACCTTGAGACCGGCCAGCAGGTGGCCAGCCAGTTGCTGGCCACCCTCGACAAGCCGATGTTCGTCGACAACCAACTGATCAGCGTCACCGGCTCCGTGGGCCTGGCCTGCGCGCCGCTGCATGGCCGCGACCCACAGACCCTGATGCGCAACGCCGGCCTGGCCCTGCACAAGGCCAAGGCCAACGGTAAACACCAGGTGCAGGTGTTTACCGAAGCCCTGAACGCCGAGGCCAGCTACAAGCTGTTCGTGGAAAACAACCTGCGCCGTGCCTTGACCCAGAACGAACTGGACGTGTTCTACCAGCCCAAGCTATGCCTGCGCAGCGGTCGCCTGCTGGGCATGGAAGCGCTGTTGCGCTGGAACCATCCGGAAAAGGGCATGATCCGCCCCGACCAGTTCATCAGCGTGGCCGAAGAAACCGGGCTGATTATCCCCATCGGCAAATGGATCGCGCGCCAGGCTTGCCGCATGAGCCGGCAATTGACGGCCGCAGGCCTGGGCAACTTGCAGGTGGCCATCAACCTGTCGCCCAAGCAATTCTCCGACCCGGACCTGGTGGCCTCGATTGCCACCATCCTCAAGGAGGAACAGCTGCCGGCCAACCTGCTGGAGCTGGAGCTGACCGAGGGCTTGCTGCTGGAAGCCACCGAAGATACGCGCCTGCAACTGGACCAGCTCAAGAGCTTCGGCCTGACCCTGGCGATGGACGACTTCGGCACCGGTTACTCGTCGCTGAGCTACTTGAAAAAATTCCCCATCGACATCATTAAGATTGATCGCAGCTTTATCCATGAAATCCCGGACAACCAGGACGACATGGAAATCACCTCGGCGGTGATCGCCATGGCCCACAACCTCAAGCTCAAGGTGGTGGCCGAAGGCATCGAGACCGCTGAGCAGCTGGCGTTCCTGCGCCGGCACCGTTGCGACGTGGGCCAGGGCTATTTGTTCGACCGCCCGATCCCCGGGGCCGAGCTGATGCAGAGGCTTAAACGCTACCCGCGCGGGCCAATCGCCTGACAGCGCTGTAACACTCGGGCACACTGGCTGTCTGACAATTTACTGTTACTCAACCTGACGAGAGGACTGATCATGGTCTTGCGCTCGGAAATTCTGGTGAATAAAAACGTGCTGCCTACTCAAGAACAAGCTCTGCCTGGCCGTGAAACCCCGATGAAGTTGCCCGAAACGCACTTCGTCAACGGCAACCCACTGCTGGGCCCGTTCCTGGATGACGTCGGCTTTGCAATCTTCGGCCTGGGCTGTTTCTGGGGCGCGGAACGCAAGTTCTGGCAGCGCGACGGCGTGGTCAGCACCGTGGTCGGTTACGCCGGCGGCTTTACGCCCAACCCGACTTATGAAGAAGTCTGCTCGGGCCTCACCGGCCATAGCGAAGTGGTGCTGGTGGTGTATGACCAGGCCAAGGTGAAATACGAAGACCTGCTGAAGATGTTCTGGGAACTGCACAACCCGACCCAGGGCATGCGCCAGGGCAACGACATCGGCAGCCAGTACCGTTCGGTGATCTATGCCACCACGCCTGAGCAACTGGCAGCGGCCAACGCCAGTGCCGAGGCGTATCAGCAAGAGCTGAGCAAGGCCGGCCTGGGTGAGATCACCACGGAAATCGAAGAGGCCCCGACGGTGTACTTCGCCGAGGCGTATCACCAGCAGTACCTGGCGAAGAATCCCCAGGGTTACTGTGGGATCGGCGGCACGGGCGTGACCTGCCCGATCTGACGCCGACCTCTGTAGGAGCGAGCTTGCTCGCGAAAAACCTGAGAGCGCCGCAGGGCGTCAGGTTTCCCGCGTTATCGTTAACGATTTTCGCGAGCAAGCTCGCTCCTACAGTGGGTTATTCGGCGATCAGCCAATCCATCTGCCAGCCACCCTGGGTCTGGCCCAACTGCTTGGACAACCACGGCAGCAACTCCCGCAGTTCCTCTTCCAAACCCCACGGTGGGTTGGCAATCGCCAGGCCCGAGCCGGTGAGGGTATTGGGCGTGTCCAGCGGATGCACCAGCAACTCCACACGCAGCAGCTTCGGCGCGCCAGTGCCGGCCAGGTCCTGGTAGAAACGGCGCAACATGCGCTGGTCTTTCACCGGGTACCAGATCGCCGCCACCGTCTGGCGCATACGGCTGACGGCTTCCTTGAGGGATGCCGCGCAACGCTGCATTTCGTCGAGCTTTTCAAACGGCGGGTCGATCAGCATCAGCGCGCGCTTTTCCGGCACCGGCAGCAAGGCCCGTGGCACATGCCAGCCTTCGCCCAAGTGCACTTTGACGCGGCGATCACCCTTCATGTTGTCCTTGAGCAGCACGCCATCTTCCGGGTGCTTCTCATTGAGCAGCACACGGTCCTGGGGCCGCGTGAGGCGGCGCGCCAGTTCCGGCGAGCCCGGGTAGTAGCGCAACTGGCCATCCGGGTTCATCTCGTGCAGCACGCGCATGTAGTCGGCGGTGAGCGGCGGCAGGTCGCTTGCGCCCCACAGGCGCGCGATGCCTTCCAGGTACTCACCAGTGCGGTTGGCCTGGTCGCCCTGCAGGTCGTACAAGCCAATGCCTGCGTGAGTGTCTAGGTAGGCGAACGGCTGCTCCTTGCGCGACATCAGGGCGATGAGGCGGGTCAAGGTCAGGTGTTTGAAGACATCGGCATGGTTGCCGGCGTGAAAGGCGTGACGATAATTCATGGTTGCTCCTGCGCAGGGGGCGAAGTTTACCTTCTACCGACGCAAAGGTGCAGGGCCGCACGGCAGGCGGCACGGATGTCACGCTATCACCAGGGGCTTAACTGAGTTGCGAGGCAAGGTAATCAGCCAATGCGCCATGGCTGATTTGCGGCCTGCGTGCGAAGTAGGCGACCTTGTGCTGCAAGGTGGCTGGCGTAAACGCGGTGTAGAGGTCAGGGCGCTGTTCCTGGAGCCATTGCAGCAGGTTGTCGACCAGCACCTGCGGAGACTGCTGGGCCATGTGCATCAGCAACGATGCCGGTACCTGCCACCACGGGCTGGTTGGGGCCGCAGTGACGGATTTGGGCGCCACCGACAGCGGCTGGCCGTTGACCAGGTAGCGCTGGAACACCGGCAACACGCGCGCCGCCTCGTCGCCTAATGACTGCAACATCGGCAAAAGGTGCGCGCCGTCCCAGAAACGCAAAAACACCGGCTGGCTTTGCGGCAGGTACACCTGGGTCAAGCCCTGCAAATGCGCGATCACCACCTCCGGCGGGCTGGATGAGACCGCCAGCCAGCCCCAATCCGACGCTTGTGTGGTGGCTATCCACTCGAGAAAGGCACTGCCCGGCTCAACGATGCCCACGTAGGGCATGACCTCATCCCAGTCAGCGTAGGCCGTGCCCGCCCAGATTGGTCGCGGCATCTTTGCAGCGGCTGTGGCTTGCCAGGCGGCAAGCGGCTTGGCGTCGCTGGCATTGCCCAGCACGGCGTACAGCTGTTCATCTGGCTGCAACGGGTAGTGCGCCAGCCAGGCATCGGGCGTCAAGGGCGCGGGCATCAGGACGCACTCCGTACAGGGGCGCCGATGTCACACTGGCCGTTTTTGCAGCGCTCGCATTCTTCACAGAACGGCGCGCTGCGTTTCAGGCTGACCACTTGCGCACGGCTTAACGGCGCGGGCACCACCGCCAATAAAGTTTCGTTCAATCCAGGCTTCAACGGCGCCGGTGTCGGGGCAGGCGCGCTGCCGAGCTGTATCGGCACGCTGCTGAATATCCCGCCCGCTGATAACGTGATCGACTGCCCGCCCGCCTGGATCGTCACGCTGGCACCCGCATCAATGATGATGCTTTGCCCGGCGCCCAGCGCAATGGTCTGCCCGGCCCGCATATGCTGCGAACCGCCGACCACCAGATGGTCATCCTGCTTGAGTTCGGTCAAACGGTTGCCGTGGGTGATGCGCTGCTCCTGGCCCTGCAACTCATGGCGCGACTCGCCGCCCACCTGCACGCGACGCTGATTACCGACCTGTACCTGTTGATCATGCAGCACATGCTGGGTCCAGTCCCGCTGGGCGCGCAGGTAGATTTCTTCGGCGCCCTTGCGGTCCTCGATACGCAGTTCGTTGTAGCCGCCACCGCCTGGGCTGCTCTGGCTACGCCAGAGACTGCGGGTCTTGTCCGCTGGCAGGTCGAGGGGCACAGGCGTGGCTGCGTTGGGCAGGCACCCCACCACCAGCGGCATGTCCATGTCGCCATTGACGAAGCCCACCAGCACTTCCATGCCCACCCGGGGGATCAGCACCACACCATAACGGTCATGGGCCCAGCCACTGGCTACCCGCAGCCAGCAACTGGAATGGTCGTTGTGCTCGCCGACACGATCCCAGGCCAGTTGCACCTTGACCCGGCCGTACTCGTCACAGTGGATCTCACTGTCAACCGGGCCGGTGACCACCGCACTTTGATACCCCGATACCGTCGGGCGCGTCTGCTCTGGCAAGGGCGGACGAAACACCGCATCCCAGGGTGCGACCACAAATGCGTTGCAATAGCCCTGGCGCAGTTCCCCTCCATCCTCCTCGGTGACCGCCTCCTCCAGCACCTGGGGCTGCTTGCCTTCATGGCGCACCTGCGTCACCAGCCACAAGTCATTCCAGTCCTCGCGGGGGTGCTCACGTAACTGCAAAAACCGGCCACTGGCCAACGCCGGCTCATCGCCCTGGCCATGGGCGCTGCGATAGTCGCTGCGGTGCCGCTCCAAGCCACGCTGGGCGAGATATTTGCCATGGGTGCGGTCGGAAAAGTTACCGGGGTAGTGCTGCGCTTCAAGCTTGGGCAATGACTCGTCGACGGCTGCGCTTTCCAGCTCGACATGGGGTTTGCGAAAGTCGTAATCGCGCAGGTTCAGCGCCGTGGTCCGGGTCGCCAATTGCAAGGTGAAGCGCTTGATCGCGGGGGTATCGGCCACCATTCCCGAACCTGGCCGGTAAGGGGTAGGCTGATCCATCTGGGCAAACACCGTCTGGTCATCGCCAAACACCAGCAGGTGTCCGTCGGGGGAATGCTGGAAGTGATAGTGAATCCCCAGCTCGGCACACAGGCGCTGAATGAACGCCAGGTCGCTCTCGCCGAACTGCACGCAATATTCACGCTCCGGGTATTCACCGCTCAACCGGAACTCAAAGCGATCACTGTGAATCCCCTGCCTGGCCAGCACCTGAGCAACAATCTGCGGCACCGTCTTATGCTGAAAAATGCGCTGGTGGCTGCTGTGTGCCAGGTACGCCAGATGCGGCGCAAGGCTGAGCTGGTAGCGCGTCAGGCGCCGGCCCGAGTCACCCTGGGCAACTCGATACACCAGGCCATGAACGCCATGCCCCTGATCATCGAAGCCCAAGTACACCTGGCGATGCAGCAAGCCCTCCAGGTCGATATCCGGCTGCTCGCAGACCAGCTCAAGTTCAAACCGATAAGGCTGGCTGATGGCCTCGGTGCCATCGAACGCGAACACCTTGAAGTCACTGGGCGCCCCATCCAGGGCCAGGGTAAATGCAGGTTGGTTGGCAGGAGCGAACATCCGGTGTTTCTCTGCGAAGGGTGGGCGGCCGATTCTGCACCAGCTTACGGCCGGCCTGGGCTCATACCGGGTAAATCAGTAAGGTCCTACCGCCGTCTTCATTTGGTGGGGGTAGCCGCGTGCTGAAGCACCATTGCGGTAAAAAAGCACACGTCTGACAGAATATTACGGCAGCCCAGTAGCCTGTTTCCTAAACGTAAAAACACCACCCCGAAAAGCCCCTTCATAACCACGACACCCTCTCATCACCTGTTTAAATTGCGCAGCCATGTTCATTCAAAAGGAATGTTTTCATGGCAGGCAATCGCCACTCTTCGAGCCGATCACTCTTGCTGGGGAATCTGTAATGTCCCAGCCCTATGCGTTTATCAATGACCAGCAACAGACCTCTGTGGAACTCAAGGCCACATTACGCTTAGGAAAGCACGCCGAAGCCAAGTTCGACGCGCTCAACGCGCACATTCGCAATGTGGTGGTGCTACCGGGGCAACTCATCATTATCGGCGACGACACCACCGCAGCCTGTACCCTGGAAGAGTCACGCTTGATGCGAGCCGCCTGGGATATTCGCCACAGCGTGATGGCCGAAGGCGGGGATGCCTTTGCACTGCACAACTATGATTTGCTGCAAAAGCTGCTGGGGTATACCTCACTGGGTATAGGCACGGCAGGTGATGCCTGGAGCAAGCATTTGCAAGACATTGCAAAAACCCTGGAAGAAATTGATGCCCTGCATAAACAGTCACTACGCCGGGGCGGTGGTGCCGCCAGAGAGGAGTTTCTCGCACGACGCCGAACACTGTTTGCAAGGCTGGACGCTCAACTGCGCGGTTTTGCGCGTTATGGCACGGGGCTGCGCAATGAAGGCTCGATCAAGAAAATGCTAGGTGTCTCGACTAGAAGCTATTTGCATACGGGGGAGATAAGCCGGTATCAAGAGACCATCGCACGGGTTTCGAAGACGGCGAAGCTGCTTAAAAACGGGACGCCGTTGGGGATAGCATTGAGTACGACGGTGACGGCGCTGGAGATAAAAGAGGCGTGTTCGACCGGGAGAGAGGAACAATGCAGAAAAGCGAAATATGTGGAGGCGGGTAAATTAACTTTCGGGGTTACAGGAGGGATTATTGGAGGTCAGATCGGCATGGGTTTGTGTGTGGCGGTCATGACCCCAACAACCGGACCACTAGCCTTGAGCTGCCTGTTGATAGCCGGGGGCGCGGTAGGCGCAACCTTAGGCAGTTGGGGGAGTGAGTTAGGCGCCATGGCTGGAGAGGTTTTATATGAGTACTGAGTACTTACTCAATCTCTCGGTAAGCGCCCAAATAGCGCTCAGCTCCGCAGGCTGTATGCTCATAGCAGTCATATTCGACATCTTCCTGGCTTATCGCAAACTAGAGAAGATGGAGCATCTGCTGAATCAATGCCGCCTCGTGAACGACTACAAATGTCTTCTGGGGAACAACCTTCAAGGGAGATTAGCCAGGCTATGCGTAGTCTATGTGGCGATCGCCCTGCCAAAGTGGAATGCAAAACGTCGCGTCATTAACGTAAGGCAGGTCGAAGAATTCCCTCGATACCTCAAGCTTATGCTTCATGGCATAGCTTTTATCGGCCTGATCGGGGCCGTTGGCGCGACGGTCTTTCATTTCAGGGATCAACTGAGTTTTTAAGCCGTGCACTACGCCTGTGAACCGCAAAAAAGGCCCGCAGTCCATGGGATGCGAGCCTTTTCAGTTAGCAAGACGTTAAACGCCGACGAATTACTTGTTCAAGTTGTAATCTTTTTCCGCAGCATCAAAACGCTCGACCATACCCACCGTCGGGGCGCCCATCTTGCTCACGAAGTAGATCGCCAGGCTGGCGAAGATGAAGCCTGGGATGATTTCGTACAGGCCCAGCAATTCGAAGTGTTTCCATACGATCACGGTGATCGCGCCGACCAGGATGCCAGCCAGTGCGCCGTTGCGGGTCATGTGTTTCCAGATTACCGAGATCAGTACCACAGGGCCGAAGGCCGCGCCGAAACCGGCCCAGGCGTAGCTGACCAGGCCCAGTACGCGGTTTTCCGGGTTGGCGGCCATGGCGATGGCGATCAAGGCCACGACCAGCACCATCAGGCGACCGACCCATACCAGTTCACGCTGGGACGCGCCCTTGCGCAGGAAAGCCTTGTAGAAGTCTTCGGTCAGGGCGCTGGAGCACACCAGCAATTGGCAGCTCAGGGTGCTCATCACCGCCGCCAGAATGGCCGACAGCAACACACCGGCAACCCATGGGTTGAACAGGATCTTGGCCAGTTCGATAAACACACGCTCCGGGTTTTCAGTCACCGGGCCTGCCACTTCCGGGTGCGCCGAGAAGTAAGCGATACCGAAGAAGCCCACCGCCACGGTGCCGCCCAAGCACAGGATCATCCAGGTCATGGAAATACGACGCGCCTTGGCGATCGACTTCACCGAGTCCGCCGCCATGAAACGCGCGAGGATGTGCGGTTGGCCGAAGTAGCCCAGGCCCCAGCCCATCAGCGAAATAACGCCGATGAAGGTGGTGTTTTTCAGCATGTCGAAGCTGGTCGGGTCCTTGGCTTCAATGGCCAGGAAGGTGGTGTCTACGCCGCCGGTGGCCAGCAGCACGATGATCGGCGTGAGGATCAGCGCGAAGATCATCAACGTGGCTTGCACGGTGTCGGTCCAGCTGACGGCCAGGAAACCACCGATGAAGGTGTAGGCAATGGTCGCTGCAGCACCGGCCCACAGCGCGGTCTCGTAGGACATGCCGAAGGTGCTTTCGAACAGGCGGGCGCCGGCGACGATGCCGGAGGCGCAGTAGATGGTGAAGAACACCAGGATCACCACGGCGGAGATGATCCGCAGCAGGCCGCTCTTATCTTCGAAGCGGCTGGAGAAGTAATCCGGCAGGGTCAGGGCGTCGCCGTTGTGTTCGGTCTGCACGCGCAGGCGGCCAGCCACGAACAACCAGTTGAGGTAAGCACCGACGATCAGGCCGATGGCAATCCAGCTTTCCGACAGACCCGACATGTAGATCGCGCCCGGCAAGCCCATCAACAGCCAGCCGCTCATGTCGGAAGCACCGGCGGACAGAGCTGTCACCACGCTACCGAGGCTGCGACCGCCCAGGATGTAATCGGAAAGGTTGTTGGTGGAGCGATAGGCCATCAGGCCGATCAGCACCATTGCTGCGATGTAGATCACGAACGTGATCAGGGTTGGATTACTAACGCTCATAGGAGTGACGCCCTGGCTTTGTTTTTATGTAGCGACGGTCATGGGGACGGCCACCCTTGGATAACCGGATAGACGAACCTGCATGCCGCGCATTTATGACTGGCGTTTCCCCAGGAAAGCCGCCAGCCGATGAACCCACCCTGAGGGTTGGTTGCACCTTGGTGCGCGAATGCTATTCAACAAAGCAAATAAGGTGCAACCAGTTTCTGCCGATTAAGTTGCACCCAAGTATGTTTTAGGACAAACGCGCTTTTTTTGCTCCTTTTCGGAGCAAGAACAGCCGATCTCAGAAGCAAATGCACCAGCACGGAGCGGATTCGGTCGTCGGTTTATTTTTTTCCGATCAAGCGTAGAACATTTAACCAACAAAAGGGTTGCACCCGGTTGCACCTCGAGATGGGCAAAGCTAATCTTGCCGCCAGCAGATGCCACTCGGTAGTGGCACCCATGAGGATAAAAAAATGGCAACGACCACCCTTGGGGTCAAACTCGACGACCCGACCCGCGAACGCCTGAAGGCCGCCGCGACCTCCATTGATCGCACGCCGCACTGGCTGATCAAGCAGGCGATTTTCAATTACCTGGAGAAACTCGAGGGTGGTGCAACCCTGTCCGAGCTCAATGGCTTGAGCAGCAAGGAGGCCGATGATGCCGGCGAGGTCCAGGCCGACCACGCCCACCAGTGCTTCCTTGAGTTCGCCGAGAGCATCCTGCCGCAATCGGTATTGCGTGCCGCGATCACCGCCGCTTACCGCCGCCCCGAGCCGGAAGTGGTGCCGATGCTGATCGAACAGGCGCGCCTGCCGGCACCGATGGCCGAAGCCACCAACAAGCTGGCCGCGAGCATTGCCGAAAAACTGCGCAATCAGAAGAGTGCCGGCGGCCGTGCCGGTATTGTTCAGGGCCTGCTGCAAGAATTCTCCCTGTCGTCCCAGGAAGGCGTGGCGCTGATGTGCCTGGCCGAAGCGCTGCTGCGCATCCCGGACAAAGGCACCCGCGATGCGCTGATCCGCGACAAGATCAGCACCGGCAACTGGCAGCCGCACCTGGGCAACAGCCCATCGCTGTTCGTCAACGCCGCCACCTGGGGCCTGCTGCTGACTGGCAAGCTGGTGTCGACCCACAACGAAGCGGGCCTGACCTCGTCCCTGAGCCGCATCATCGGCAAGAGCGGCGAGCCGATGATCCGCAAGGGCGTCGACATGGCCATGCGCCTGATGGGCGAGCAGTTCGTCACCGGCGAAACCATCGCCGAAGCCCTGGCCAATGCGAGCAAATTCGAAGCCAAGGGCTTCCGCTATTCCTACGACATGCTCGGTGAAGCCGCGCTCACCGAACACGACGCCCAGAAGTACCTGGCCTCGTACGAACAAGCCATTCACTCCATCGGCAAAGCTTCCCATGGCCGTGGGATCTATGAAGGCCCGGGCATCTCCATCAAGCTCTCCGCCCTGCACCCGCGCTACAGCCGTGCGCAGTACGAGCGCGTGATGGACGAGCTGTACCCGCGCCTGCTATCGCTGACCTTGCTGGCCAAGCAGTACGACATCGGCCTGAACATCGACGCCGAAGAAGCCGACCGCCTGGAGCTGTCCCTGGACCTGCTCGAGCGCCTGTGCTTCGAGCCGCAATTGACCGGCTGGAACGGCATCGGCTTTGTGATCCAGGCGTACCAGAAGCGTTGCCCGTATGTGATCGACTACGTCATCGACCTGGCCCGCCGCAGCCGCCATCGCCTGATGATCCGCCTGGTAAAAGGCGCGTACTGGGACAGCGAAATCAAGCGCGCCCAGGTCGAAGGCCTGGAAGGCTACCCGGTGTACACCCGCAAGGTGTACACCGACGTTTCCTACATTGCCTGCGCACGCAAACTGCTGTCGGTACCGGAAGTCATCTATCCGCAGTTCGCCACGCACAACGCCCACACCCTGTCGGCTATCTACCATATCGCCGGTCAGAATTATTACCCCGGCCAGTACGAGTTCCAGTGCCTGCACGGCATGGGTGAACCGCTGTACGAACAGGTTGTAGGCAAGGTTTCCGAAGGCAAGCTGAACCGTCCGTGCCGTGTGTACGCGCCGGTGGGTACCCACGAAACACTGCTGGCTTACCTGGTACGCCGCCTGCTGGAAAACGGCGCCAACACCTCGTTCGTCAACCGTATCGCTGACCAGTCCATCTCGATCCAGGAACTGGTAGCCGACCCGGTGGCCAGCATCGAGCAAATGGCAACCCAGGAAGGCGGTTTCGGCCTGCCGCACCCGCGCATTCCGTTGCCGCGCGACCTGTACGGCAGCGACCGCGCCAACTCGGCCGGTATCGACCTGGCCAACGAACATCGCCTGGCCTCGTTGTCCTGCGCCCTGCTCGCCACTGCTCACAACAACTGGAAGGCCGCACCGATGCTCGGTTGCGCCGCCAGCAATGAAGCGGCACAACCGGTGCTGAACCCGTCCGACCTGCGTGACGTGGTCGGCCAGGTACAGGAAGCCACCGTCGAAGACGTCGACAACGCCATCCAGTGCGCCATCAGCGCCGCGCCGATCTGGCAGGCCACCCCGCCCGCCGAACGCGCTGCCATCCTGGAGCGCGCCGCCGACCTGATGGAAGGCGAGATCCAGCCGCTGATGGGCCTGCTGGCCCGTGAAGCCGGCAAGACCTTCGCCAACGCCATCGCCGAAGTGCGTGAAGCCGTGGACTTCCTGCGTTACTACGCGGTGCAGGCGCGCAACGACTTTACCAATGACGCCCACCGCCCATTGGGCCCGGTAGTGTGCATCAGCCCGTGGAACTTCCCGCTCGCCATCTTCAGTGGCCAGGTAGCTGCAGCCCTGGCTGCCGGTAACCCGGTACTGGCCAAGCCTGCCGAGCAGACGCCGCTGGTGGCTGCCCAGGCCGTGCGTATCCTGCTTGAAGCCGGTATTCCGGAAGGCGTGCTGCAATTACTCCCAGGCCAGGGCGAAAGCGTCGGTGCCCGCCTGGTGGGTGATGATCGCGTCAAAGGCGTGATGTTCACCGGTTCCACCGAAGTGGCGCGCCTGCTGCAACGCAATGTCGCCGGTCGCCTGGATGCCCAGGGTCGCCCGATTCCGCTGATCGCCGAAACCGGTGGCCAGAACGCGATGATCGTGGACTCCTCGGCGCTGACCGAACAAGTGGTGATCGACGTCGTCTCGTCGGCCTTCGACAGCGCCGGTCAGCGTTGCTCGGCCCTGCGCGTACTGTGCCTGCAGGAAGATTCGGCAGACCGTGTAGTCGAAATGCTCAAGGGCGCCATGGCTGAATGCCGCCTGGGTAACCCGGAACGCCTGTCGGTGGACATCGGCCCGGTGATCGATGCCGAGGCCAAGGCTGGTATCGAGAAACACATCCAGGCCATGCGCGACAAAGGCCGCAACGTTTACCAAGTGGCGATTGCCGACGGTGAAGAGATCAAGCGCGGCACCTTCGTGATGCCGACCCTGATCGAGCTGGAAAGCTTCGACGAGCTGCAACGCGAGATCTTCGGCCCGGTACTGCACGTTGTGCGCTACAAGCGCAAAGAGATCGACCAACTCATCGGCCAGATCAACGCTTCCGGCTACGGCCTGACACTGGGCGTGCACACGCGCATCGACGAGACCATCGCCAAGGTGATCGACAACGTCAATGCCGGTAACGTCTACGTCAACCGCAACATTGTGGGTGCCGTGGTCGGCGTGCAACCGTTCGGCGGCGAAGGCCTGTCGGGCACTGGCCCGAAAGCCGGTGGCCCGCTGTACCTGTACCGTTTGCTGTCGACTCGTCCTACCGATGCGATCGAGCAATCCTTCGTACGGGGCGACAAGTTGGCCGCGCCGGATGTACGCCTGCGTGATGCCATGAGCCAATCGCTGACCGCCCTGAAAACCTGGGCCGACAGCCATAAGTTCAGTGAACTGAGCGCCCTGTGCACGCAGTTCGCCGCCCAGTCGCAAAGCGGTATCACCCGCCAACTGGCCGGCCCGACCGGCGAGCGCAACAGCTACGCCATCCTGCCGCGCGAGCACGTGCTGTGCCTGGCCGAAGTGGAAGGCGACCTGCTGACCCAACTGGCGGCGGTATTGGCCGTCGGTGGTTCGGCGGTATGGCCGGAAACCGAGCTGACCAAGGCCATGTTCCCACGCTTGCCGAAAGAGATTCAGGCGAAGATCAAGCGCGTGGCCGACTGGACCAAGGACGACGTGGTGTTTGACGCCGTGCTGCATCACGGTGATTCCGACCAACTGCGTGCGGTGTGCCAGCAAGTGGCGCAGCGCGGTGGGGCGATTGTTGGGGTGCATGGTATGTCGCAAGGCGAAACGGCGATTGCGCTGGAGCGTCTGGTGATCGAGCGTGCGTTGAGCGTTAACACTGCTGCAGCGGGTGGTAACGCCAGCCTGATGACCATCGGCTAACTGACACAGTGCAGTAAAAGTGTGGGAGCTGGCTTGCCTGCGATAGCGGCCGGTCAGCTTGCACTTCTACTACTGACCCACCGCTATCGCAGGCAAGCCAGCTCCCACAGTTGACCGCGCCCGACCACACACTCCACGATGCGAAGCGAGCCGCTCTTGATCTTGATCTGCTCTTGATCTTAGGCGCCCCGTTAAACCACGCTGGCCGGAATTCGACAGTGATTTGGGGGGTAAACCGGCAGGGATGCCGGTTTAGCCGCCCCGCGCCATGGATGGCGCGTGGCGGCGGCCCCCCAAATCACTGGCGGATTACGGGCACACCGAGCCACAGCGAGGTGCCGAGTGGTGGGGCAAGAGCGTTTTGCTTACTTTGCCGCTTTTGCAAAGTGAGCCGCCGTCAGGGCGGAACCCTAAGTGGCCGTTACCTAAATAACGGATATGTACCCGGTCCAACTGTGTTGACTGTTAGGCCGCCTTCGCGAGCAAGCCCGCTCTTATCAAACAAAAAATAACTCATTGTTTTTGCTCTTAAAAATCACGCCGCTTTAACCAGCTGCATCCCCAGCT
>NZ_QODJ01000046.1:0-52357 GCF_009935965.1 Pseudomonas sp. L13 | reverse complement strand
TTTGGGTCCTTCCAAAAGTGACCCGCTGTCAGAGCGGAACCCTAAGTGGCCGTTACCGCAGCAATGGATATGTACGCAATCCAACTGTGTTGACTGCCAGGCCGCCTTCGCAGGCAAGCCAGCTCCCACAGTTGGATCGTGGTGTGTCAGGAAGATCTGCGTCGGTTGGTAGGTTGTCACGGGAGCAAGCTCCCTCGCCACAGGTTCAGCGTCGCCGCGAAGTTGTGTAGACACCAAGCCACCGCAGCCCTTGGTTTACAAGACCTGCACCGCAGGTAGAATGGCGCCTCTGCCCAATCACCCGAGCGAACTTCATGGCGTTGCCGACCCTGCGTATCATCGGTTTCATCATCGGCATCTTCCTGATCACCCTTGCGGTCGCCATGGTGATCCCGATGGCGACCCTGGTGATCTTCGAACGCACCAGCGACCTGCCCTCGTTCCTGTGGGCCAGCCTGATCACCTTTATCGCCGGGTTGGCGCTGGTCATCCCTGGCCGCCCCGAGCATGTGCACCTGCGCCCCAGAGACATGTACCTGCTCACGGTCAGCAGCTGGGTAGTGGTGTGCATCTTCGCCGCCCTGCCCTTTTTGCTGACCCAGCACATCAGCTACACCGACTCGTTCTTTGAAAGCATGTCCGGCATCACCGCCACGGGCTCCACCGTGTTGAGCGGCCTGGACAGCATGTCGCCGGGCATTTTGATGTGGCGTTCGCTGCTGCACTGGCTCGGCGGTATCGGCTTTATCGGCATGGCCGTGGCGATCCTGCCGCTGCTGCGCATTGGTGGCATGCGTCTGTTCCAGACCGAATCCTCGGACCGCTCGGAAAAGGTCATGCCTCGCTCGCACATGGTGGCGCGCCTGATCGTGGCGGCGTATGTGGGCATCACCATCTTCGGCAGCCTGGCCTTCTGGTGGGCCGGAATGGGCGTGTTCGATGCGATCAACCATGCGATGTCGGCAATCTCCACGGGCGGGTTTTCTACCTCGGACGAGTCCCTGGCCCACTGGAAACAACCAGCGGTGCACTGGGTCGCGGTGGTGGTGATGATCCTGGGCAGCTTGCCGTTCGCCCTGTATGTGGCCACGTTGCGCGGCAACCGTCGGGCGTTGATCAAGGACCAGCAAGTGCAAGGCTTGCTCGGCCTGCTGCTGGTGACCTGGCTGGTACTTGGCACCTGGTACTGGTGGACCACCGACCTGCATTGGCTCGATGCCTTGCGCCATGTGGCGCTGAACGTGACATCGGTGGTAACCACCACCGGCTTTGCACTGGGGGATTACAGCCTGTGGGGCAACTTCTCACTGATGCTGTTTTTCTACCTGGGCTTTATCGGCGGCTGCTCGGGCTCCACCGCCGGCGGTATCAAGATCTTCCGTTTCCAGGTGGCGTACATCCTGCTCAAGGCCAACTTGAATCAGTTGATTCATCCGCGCGCGGTGATCAAGCAGAAGTACAACGGCCATCGCCTCGATGAAGAAATCGTGCGCTCGATCCTGACCTTTTCGTTTTTCTTCGCCATCACCATCTGCATGATCGCCCTGGCGCTGTCACTGCTGGGCGTGGACTGGATGACCGCGTTGACCGGCGCCGCCAGTACTGTATCCGGCGTGGGCCCCGGCCTGGGCGAAACCATCGGCCCGGCCGGCAACTTCGCCACCCTGCCGGATGCCGCCAAGTGGATCCTGTCCCTGGGCATGTTGCTGGGGCGTCTGGAGATCATTACCGTGTTTGTGTTGTGCATTCCGGCGTTCTGGCGTCACTGAGGGTCGACATTTGCTGCAACCGCGCCCGGTATTCGCCGGGCGTGGCATCGAACCAGCGGCGAAAGGCGCGGAAAAAATTACTCGGGTCGGCAAACCCCAGCAGGTAGGCGATTTCCAGCAAGGTCATGTTGGGTTGTGCCAGGTACTGCTCGGCCAGTTCGCGCCGGGTGTCATCGAGCAAGGCCTGGAAGCTGGTGCCCTCCTCCTGCAGCCGCCGCTGCAAGGTGCGCTGGGACAGGTGCAACGTCTGGGCCACCGCTTCGCGCTTGGGTTCGCCCTGAGGCAGCAGGCGGCACAGCACCTGACGCGCCTTGTGGGTCACGCGGCTTTCGGAAAAACGCGCCAGGTATTCACCGGCAAAGCGATCATGCAACAGCGCCATGGCTTCATTGGCTGTGGGCAGCGGCGCCTCCATGTCGGCCTGCTCGAAAATCAGTGCGTCATAAGGTGCATTGAATTGCAAAGGCGCGTGGAAGGCGTGTTGGTAGGGCGCCAAGTCCGCCGGCTGCTCGCCTTGCAGCAGCACTTTGCGCGGTTGCAGGGTGCGCCCGGTGAGCCAGCCGCACAGGGCCAACGCGCTGGCCAGCGAAGCCTCGGCGCTTTGGCGGGTGGGCGGCAGGTGATCGCCATGCACCGTCAGAATCAACGCATAGCCTTCGGGTAAAAGTCGGAAACTCAAGTCAGCGCTTTCGGCGATGATGCGCTGGTAGCGCACCAAGCGCATAAAGCCTTCGGCCAGGGTGTTGCTGGACATCAACGCATAACCGGCAACATGAAACGAGGCAGGCCGCACCACCTTGCCCATGTTCAGGCCAATCGCCGGGTTGCCCGACACCTCCACCGCGCGTTGCCACAGGCGGGTCATGGCGTCTTGCGGGAAGCGCGCATCGGGGTCAGTGAGGGACGCATAATCCAGGCCCAACTGCTTGAACAAGGCCCTGCAATCCAGGCCATCCATTTCCAGCGCCTTGACGATGCCCATCGCCCAGCTTGCAGAAGTTGTTCGTTCGCTCATGGCGTCTTCTTATTGAAAGCAGGCTCAAACGGCAGCCAGGAAGCCAAGGATACTAAAGTGGCATCTATTGTCACTGGCTGTTAGCACTGTTCACTCTAGACTCAAATAAGCTCCCCGCCGCGCACCCGTTGGCGGCACAACAACCAGAGGGCCGGTGACCGTGGAAAACATCAAGAAATTCAACAGTTTTGCCGAGTTCTACCCGTACTACCTGAGCGAACATGGCAACAGCACCTGTCGACGCCTGCACTTTATCGGCACCACCCTGGTAATCGGCATTCTCGCGTACGCCATCGGCAGAGGCTCATTGGCCCTGCTGCTGGCCTTGCCGCTCGCGGGCTACAGCTTTGCCTGGATAGGCCACTTCTTCTTCGAAAAGAACCGCCCCGCCACCTTTCAGCACCCGTTTTACAGCTTGCTTGGGGATTTTGTGATGTACCGCGACATGATCCTCGGCAAGGTGCCGTTCTAAATCCCTTGTAGGAGCGAGCTCGCTCGCGAAGCCCCCACAGACACCGCTGGCTACCTGACGCACTGCGTTATCGTTGACGCTTTTCGCGAGCAAGCTCGCGCCTACAGTCTTTTAAGAGAAAAATGGGCGAGACAGGCGAGATAAAAGTCTTTTTGTCATTTACGGTGCTGTATCCTGCCAAGGCTTTTTGAGAGCGCGGAATCACCTGCGATTGAAAAAACAGACCTTGCGAGGAGCGACCACGATGCACGAGATACCTAATCTCCCCTTCCCAAGCCTGCACCCAACTGAGCAGCCAACACCGCAGCAGGCCAGCGACAAGCAGCCTGAGGCCAAAGAAGCAAAACCAGTCGAGCGCGAAAGCCGGGACTGACGCCGTACCAGACCGAGTGGAAAGCGCGCCTTTGAGCGCTTTCCACACTGCCTGAATCATCCGAGACCTTCACTATGACCACTTCCCCTTCCGACACGCCGGACGCCGCTGTACTCGACGCTGCCTTGCAGATGGTCGAAGTCTGGAACCGCCTCAGTGCCGACAAGCAAGCGGCACTGCTCAAGCGCTTTGGCACTCAGGAAAACGCCCTGGCGGCCCTGGTGACCACCCAATTGCTGGCCCCCGCCCAAGTTTGATCGGCTTTAGTTCTGACGTTTTACATTTTTGCCGCCCTGCCCGGCCTGCGCGCCGGTATCATTAGCAGCCTATCTTTACCTGCTGCGACAGTGGATCTCTCCCATGCCAGATACCCAGCGCCCCATGGCGGTCACGCTGCAAGTTGTTTCCATCGTGCTGTTTACCTTCATCGGCTACTTGAATATCGGCATCCCCCTGGCCGTATTGCCCGGTTATGTGCATAGCCAGCTTGGCTATGGCGCCGTCATCGCCGGGCTGGTAATCAGCGTGCAATACCTGGCAACCCTGCTGAGCCGCCCCTATGCCGGCAAGATCATCGACAACCTGGGCAGCAAGCGCGCCGTGCTGATCGGCCTGGTGGGCTGCGGTTTGAGCGGCGTGTTCATGTTACTGGCGGCGTGGTTTTCCAGCCTGCCGGCCTTCAGCCTCGGCTGTCTGCTGATCGGGCGGCTGGTGCTGGGCAGCGCTGAAAGCCTGGTGGGTTCGGGCGCGATTGGCTGGGGCATTGGCCGTGTCGGCGCGGCGAACACGGCCAAGGTTATTTCCTGGAACGGCATCGCCAGCTACGGCGCGCTGGCAGTCGGTGCGCCGTTGGGGGTGCTGCTGGTCAGCCAGTTGGGACTGTGGAGCATGGGCGTCAGCATCATTCTGTTGGCCGTGCTGGGTGTGTTGTTGGCCTGGAAAAAACAAGCCGCGCCGATTGTCCCCGGCATCCGTTTGCCGTTCATGAATGTGCTGGGCCGCGTGCTCCCCCATGGTTGCGCGCTGGCATTGGGCTCTATCGGCTTTGGCACCATCGCCACCTTTATCACGCTGTATTACAGCACCCAGCACTGGGATAACGCGGTGTGGGCCTTGAGCCTGTTCGGTGCCAGCTTTATCGGCGCGCGCTTGCTGTTTGGTAATTTGATCAACCGCATTGGCGGGTTTCGCGTCGCCATCGCTTGCCTGTCGGTGGAAGTGCTAGGACTGCTGTTGCTGTGGCTGGCGCCGGATGCCCAGCTGGCGTTAGCGGGTGCGGCGTTGAGCGGTTTCGGCTTTTCCCTGGTGTTCCCAGCGTTGGGGGTAGAGGCGGTCAACCTGGTGCCGGCTTCCAGCCGTGGCTCGGCGGTAGGCGCCTATTCGCTGTTTATCGACTTGTCCCTGGGCATCACCGGGCCGCTGGCGGGCGCCGTGGCGGCAGGTTTTGGCTTTGCCTCGATCTTCCTGTTCGCCGCCCTCGCCGCTTTCGCCGGTTTGCTGCTGAGCGTCTACCTGTACCGCCAGGCACCCAAGGCCCGCGAAACACGCGATGCCTAGAAGTCGACCTTGCCGCGCCCGGCCTTGATGCTGCCGCGCTTGGTCTTGGACTCCAGGCGGCGTTTCTTCGAGCCCAGGGTAGGCTTGGTCGGACGGCGCTTTTTCTCGACCTTGGTGGCGCTCTGGATCAACTCCACCAAGCGCTCCAGCGCATCGGCGCGGTTCTGCTCCTGGGTGCGATATTGCTGGGCCTTGAGCACCAGCACGCCTTCGCTGGTGATCCGGCTGTCACGCAGCGCCAGCAGGCGCTCCTTGTAGAACTCCGGCAACGACGACGCCGGGATATCAAACCGCAGGTGCACCGCACTCGACACTTTATTGACGTTCTGCCCACCTGCACCTTGGGCACGAATAGCGGTCAGCTCGATCTCGGCATCGGGCAAGTGTACCTTGTTGGAAATCACCAGCATGGAAAATGTGGGCCTTGACAGAAGGGCTTAACGATACGCGCTGCAAGCCGCACGCGGTCAAAAAAATGTGGGAGCGGGCTTGTGTGGGAGTCGGGCTTGCCCGCGATGCAGGCACCGAGGTGTAACAGGTACACCGCGGTGATGCTATCGCAGGCAAGCCAGCTCCCACACAAGCCCGCTCCCACATTTAGCGCAGTATACGGCCTTACTTCGCCGTCAATGCTTGGACTGCGACGGACTGCTGCGCACGCTTGTTCTTGACCCAATAACACACACCCATGAACGCAACCCACACCGGGATCGCGTACACCGAGCGGTCAATGCCCGGAATCATCAACATGGTGCCCAAAATAAACACCACAAACGCTACACAGATGATGTTGCCATACGGGTACCACAACGCCTTGAACAACGGCACCTGGCCGGTGCGATTCATGTGCTGGCGGAATTTGAAGTGGGAGAAGCTGATCATCGCCCAGTTGATCACCAACGTGGCCACCACCAGCGACATCAACAGTTCCAGCGCGTCATGGGGCATCAGGTAGTTCATCAACACCGCCACCAGGGTGATCGCCGCCGAGGCCAGGATCGAACGCACCGGCACGCCGCGCTTGTCGATCTTCGCCAGGGCCTTGGGCGCATCGCCTTGCTCGGCCATGCCCAAGAGCATGCGGCTGTTGCAGTAGGTGCCGCTGTTGTACACCGACAGCGCGGCCGTCAGCACCACGAAGTTGAGGATATGCGCGGCGGTGTTACTGCCCAGCATCGAGAACACCTGCACGAACGGGCTACCGCTGTACGCATCGCCGGAGGCGTTGAGGGTCGCCAAGAGGCTGTCCCACGGGGTGAGCGACAGCAGTACCACCAAGGCACCGATGTAGAAAATCAGGATGCGGTAGATCACCTGATTGATCGCCTTGGGGATCACGGTACGTGGCTGGTCGGCTTCGGCAGCGGTAAAGCCGAGCATTTCCAGGCCGCCAAAGGAGAACATGATGATCGCCATGGCCATCACCAAGCCGCCGACGCCATGGGGGAAGAACCCCCCATGCTCCCACAGGTTGCTGACCGAGGCTTGCGGGCCGCCGCTGCCGCTGACCAGCAGGTAGCTGCCCAGGGCAATCATGCCGACGATCGCCACCACCTTGATGATGGCAAACCAGAACTCGGCCTCACCGAAGACTTTGACGTTGGCCAGGTTGATCGCGTTGATCAGCACGAAGAACGCCGCCGCCGAGACCCAGGTCGGGATCTCGGGCCACCAGTAGTGCACGTACTTGCCGACGGCCGTCAACTCCGACATACCCACCAGAATGTACAGAATCCAGCAGTTCCAGCCCGACAAAAAGCCGGCGAAACCGCCCCAGTACTTGTGGGCGAAGTGGCTGAAAGAGCCGGCAACCGGCTCCTCGACAATCATTTCGCCAAGCTGGCGCATGATCATGAAGGCGATAAAGCCGCAGATGGCATAGCCCAGGATCATCGACGGGCCGGCGGATTTGAGCACCCCGGCCGAGCCCAGGAACAGGCCGGTGCCGATGGCGCCACCGAGGGCGATCAACTGGATATGCCGGTTTTTCAGGCCGCGTTTCAGCTCGCCTGAAGAAGAATGGGGTCCACTCATGAAAAGGGTCTCACGCAAGGTTTGAAGAGGTGAATGCAGGTTGCTGCCGTGAATTACCGACTCAAGCAGCGCCGCTCAAACCCCAGCGCAGGCACCAGGAGTACAGCGTCTTTCTAATGGTCATGCGTCACCTGTTTGTTTTTATCTGTGACGAAATCGAACCCGTCCGGCTCGTGGCCAGGCGGAGTGATCAGGGGGATCAAACCCTGAGGTCTTGGCCTTTTGCGTGGGTACGCAAGGGGCGTCACAGTAAAACGCGGCGCATTGTACACCGCTCGACAGCTTCGGCACGCACCGGGAAAGTGCACAGCCGATTCTGTCAGCTAATGCTTACATCAGCGCAACGTCCAACAAAGCCAGGGCAGTTGCGTAAATCTGTCGTTACACCCCGGAAAATCTACGTTACAGCCAGACTTTGGCAGGCTTCAACGGAATTCTGTCAGTAGGCAACGTCTGAAGAATCGCTTCAGCCAATTCACTGTTTTGCCTAAATAAAAAAAATCGCCAAAAAACAGAAGAAAAAATCCAAATGAAACCGTGTCAATAAATTTTTTGCATTTCGAAACACTCTCTTCTAGGTTCTTTGCACTTGCCCACGAAGCCCGTGGGTGAGCCGTTCTCAATCAACGTCCTCTAGGAGATACACCATGCAAGCACTGGAAAACGACCTGGAAACCGAACTGCAACTCGACGATTGGTTTGAAGCGCCGACCCATGAGGCCGCCGTTGAAATGATGCAAGCCGATGCCGTTGTGCCTTTTGGCACCGCGATGTGGCCTTTCTAATACCCGGCAGGCATCCGGCAGGCGCTGTGCACGGCGCCTGCCCCCTTACCCAAGGCACAGAAGGACACCCGTCATGGACAAGGCCCGCGCCGTCGAACACTTTCTCTACTACCTTGCGCACCACCCGGCCCTCAACGGCCTGAACCGCCCTACCGTGTTGCTGGGCCATACCGAGCGCTATGACGCCATTGCCCAGGCGATCACCCACGGCAGCGCCGCCCGCTTCAACTTCCAACTGCAACGCCTGGACCTGGCGCCCAGCGACACCCTGGCCCAGGCCATTCAAACCTGCGACCTGTACCTGTTTCTCTATGATTCCTCCACGCTGCCCAACCCACGCGCCGAAGGCCCGGACTTTATCCGCGCCCTGCAAGATGTGATGGCCGAGCACTGGAAAAAATCCCTGCTGTTCAAGGATTACGGCGACTATTTCTACGACACCTTCAGCGTCGAGCCCCAACGCATCGCCGACCTCAACGCCACGCTGATCCGGCGCATGGCCCAGGCCAACGTGCTGAGCTTTACTGACAAGCACGGTTCGCGCCTGGAAACGCCGATGAGCAGCATCAAGAAGTGGACCAATATCAACGGCGTCGGCAACCACGACCTGGCCCCCGGCGAAATCGCCACCCACAGCGAAGCCATCAACGGCCAGGTGCGGTTTGTCGGCACCTTCCTCAGCACCATCCCCTTTGCGCGCAAATACGGCGTGCTGCAATCGCCGCTGGAGTTATGGATCGAAAACTCCACCGTTTGCAGCGTGGCCAGTGATGTGCCGGGGCTGGCGGATGATTTCAACAAGTACCTGAATGCCAACCCGTCCAACCGTCGTGTGGAGGAGTTGGGGATTGGTACCAATGAAGGGGTCAAGGACCTGTATGCGCGCAATGCCGGGTTTGAAGAGCGCCATTGCGGGTTGCACCTGGGCTTGGGTGGCGGGCAGAAGGGCAGCCATCACCTGGACCTGATCTTCGCCAGTGGGACTTTGGCCCTGGACGATAAACCGGTTTTCGATGGTCGATTTGCGTTTTAGGGCCAGCTACAAGTCGCGAGCTGAAAGCTTCAAGCAAAAAAAAGCGCCAACCTGTGAAGGCCGGCGCTTTTCTCTTGCAGCTTGAAGCTAAAAACTTGCCGCTGCTCTTAAGGCTTCTTGCGACCAAAACCAGGGCGCTGGCCGGAACCGGCCGGTGCGCCACGGCGCTTGCCCGACGGCTCATCGGCTACCAATTTCGGGCCAGGGCGCTTGTTCGCCGCTGGCTTGGCTGGGCGCTTGGTGCTGGCGTTATCGGCCGGGCGATCCTCACCACGGTTGCTGCGACCACCCGCCGGCGCAGGGCGCGGCGTACGTGGCGCACGCTCGCCTTCCTGACGCGATGGCGCGGTGGGGCGACGCTCGCCTTCAATGTGCGGCTGACGCGAGATACGGCCGCCGGTGGCCGGTGCATCCAACGCAGGGCGCAGGGTGCGGGTAACACGTTCGGTACGTGGCACCGGGCGCGACGATTTACGCTGCATACGCTCAAGCTTGTCTTTGCTCTTGGCGTTCATCTGCGGCATGGCAACCGGCGCCAGGCCCACTTCGGCGCTGAGGATGTCGACCTCGTACTGGCTCATTTCGCGCCAGCGGCCCATCGGCAGGTCGGAGTTCAGGAACACCGGACCGAAACGCACGCGCTTGAGGCGGCTGACCACCAGGCCCTGGGACTCCCACAGGCGACGCACTTCACGGTTACGGCCTTCCATCACCACGCAGTGGTACCAGTGGTTGAAACCTTCGCCACCTGGCGCCTGCTTGATGTCGGTGAACTTGGCCGGGCCGTCTTCGAGCACCACGCCCGCCTTGAGGCGTTCGATCATCTCGTCATCGACTTCACCGCGTACACGCACGGCGTATTCACGGTCCATCTCGTAGGACGGGTGCATCAGGCGGTTGGCCAACTCACCGTCGGTGGTGAACATCAGCAAGCCGGTGGTGTTGATGTCCAGACGGCCGATGTTGATCCAGCGGCCTTCTTTAGGCTTGGGCATCTTGTCGAACACGGTCGGACGGCCTTCCGGGTCGTCACGGGTGCAGATCTCGCCGTCGGGCTTGTTGTACATGATCACGCGGCGCACCGATTCGGCGGCCTCTTCACGCTTGATGACCTTGCCATCAATAGTGATTGCATCGTGCAGGTCGACGCGCTGGCCGAGGGTAGCCTCGACGCCGTTGACCTTGATACGCTTCTGAGTGATCCAGGCTTCGACGTCGCGGCGCGAGCCCACGCCGATACGCGCCAGCACCTTTTGCAGTTTTTCGCCTGCTGGGCCGATTTCCTGGTCTTTCTGGTCTTGGTCATTCATCGTAAGCACCTCCCGGTGGGTCGATTCAGGCGTGGCCTGAAGGGTATTGAAAGCGGGGCCTTGGCCGAATAGGTCGGCAAGGGGTCGCGAATCATACGCGCATGGCGCGTGTTGCGCATCACAGACTAGCCGATAACGCCCAGCTCATTTGCTTTTCCGCCGACCGGTGGCCCCCAGGGCCAGCAATCGCAGCTCGGCTTCGGCCAACACCGTGCGCTTGTCGGCTTTGTCGAGTTTCTTCCAGGCGCGGATTTCACGCTTGCTGCGGCCACAGCCGACGCAGATGTCGTCGTTGAATTTGCAGATGCTGATGCACGGGTCTTTCATAGCACTCATGGTCGATCCTCTGTGGGAGCTGGCTTGCCTGCGATGGCATCCCCTCCTTGCATCTGAAGGACCGAGGTGTCTGCATCGCAGGCAAGCCAGCTCCCACATGGGTTATGCGGTGAGAAGTCGGTCAGTCTTCGAGTTGGCGGCGTTCGTTTTCGATGGCTTCAGCCAGCGCCCGAGCTTCGTCTTCTTCGTCGCTCAGGGGCGGCTGTTCAAGAGCAGCAACAGCGGCCAGGAGTTTTTCCCGGGCCTCGGCCACGCCGAGAATATCTTCCTCGATTTGGACCTCAGGCTCGGATTCAACGTTCACCTGGGTTTGCGACTCCGCCGCACCATCACGCAGCAAATCGTCGAAGTCGGTCTTGATGCCCTGCTCCATGTCGTCCAGCTCCAGCAACAGCGTGTGGAAACTGGTCTCGTCCTTCGGTTCCTCCGGTTCGGCGCTGGCGTCGGCCAGTTCCTGCAGGCTTTGCGGCACCGGCGCGTCGTCGAAGTCGAGCACCGGCTCGGCTTCCATTTCCCGCAGTTCGGCCAGGGGCGGCAAATCGTCGAGGTTTTTCAGGTTGAAGTGATCGAGGAATACCTTGGTGGTGGCGAACATGGCCGGTTTGCCCGGCACGTCGCGGTAGCCGACGATGCGGATCCACTCGCGCTCCAGCAGGGTCTTGACGATATGGCTGTTGACCGCCACGCCACGCACGTCCTCGATCTCGCCGCGGGTGATGGGCTGGCGATAGGCGATCAGCGCCATGGTCTCCAGCATCGCCCGGGAGTAGCGCTGCGGGCGTTCTTCCCACAAACGCCCGACCCACGGCGAAAACTTCTCACGGATCTGCAGGCGGTAACCCGACGCCACTTCGCGCAGTTCAAAGGCACGGCCCTCGCAGGACTTGCGCAGGATCTCCAAGGCCTTCTTGAAGACCGGCGGCTCCGGGCGTTCGGCTTCTTCAAAAAGCTCGAACAGGCGCTCCAAAGATTGCGGTTTACCCGAGGCCAGGAGAAAGGCCTCCAGCAAAGGGGCCAGTTCGCGGGGTTCAGTCAGATTCATCGATTCAGCTCGTTATTCGGCTCGCGCCCGCACGTGGATAGCCGCAAAAGGCTCATTCTGCACCAGCTCGACCAAGGACTCCTTGACCAGCTCAAGGATCGCCATAAAGGTCACCACCACGCCCAGGCGCCCTTCTTCGGCGGTGAACAACTCGACAAAGGGCACAAACCCACCGCCCTTGAGGCGCTCCAGCACATCGCTCATGCGCTCGCGGGTGGACAGCGCTTCACGGCTGACCTGGTGGCTCTCAAACATATCGCCACGGCGCAGTACTTCGGCCATGGACATCAGCAATTCTTCCAGGCTCACGTCCGGCAGCAACTTGCGCGCGCGCGCCTCGGGGGCGTCGAGCTTGGGCACCACCACATCACGGCCCACACGGCTCAGGCCATCGATGCCTTCGGCGGCAGCCTTGAAGCGTTCGTACTCTTGCAGGCGGCGGATCAGCTCAGCGCGTGGGTCATCCTCTTCGGCCTCCACCGTCTCCGAGCGCGGCAGCAGCATGCGCGACTTGATCTCGGCGAGCATGGCCGCCATCACCAGGTACTCGGCGGCCAGTTCCAGGCGCACCGACTGCATCAGCTCGACATAGCCCATGTACTGGCGGGTGATTTCCGCCACCGGGATGTCGAGAATATTGATGTTCTGCTTGCGGATCAGGTACAGCAGCAAGTCCAGCGGGCCTTCGAAGGCTTCAAGGAACACCTCCAGGGCGTCTGGCGGGATGTACAGGTCCAGGGGCATTTCCATGACCGCCTGGCCGTACACCATGGCAAACGGCAGTTCCTGCTGGGCGCCGGCCTGGGGATCAGCGGTTTCCACGGCCGACATTCAGGCCTCGACCATGAACGGAGCCGGGTCACCACAACCCACACGCACCACTTCTGGCTCGCCGTCGGCCAGGTTGATCACCGTGGAGGCCTTGTTGCCGCCGTAGCCGCCGTCGATGATCAGGTCGACGTGTTTCTCCAGCAAACGGCGCATTTCATAAGGGTCGTACAACGGCTCGGTTTCGCCGGGCAGGATCAACGACACGCTCATCAGCGGTTCGCCCAACTCGGCCAGCAGCGCCAGCGCGATCGGGTGTTCCGGCACGCGCAGGCCGATGGTGCGTTTTTTCGGGTGCAGCAACAGGCGCGGCACTTCGCGGGTGGCGTTGAGGATGAAGGTGTAGGGCCCCGGCGTGTGGGCCTTGAGCAGGCGGAAGGTACCAGTGTCGACCTTGGCGAACAGCCCGAGCTGGGACAAGTCGCTGCAGATCAGCGCAAAGTTGTGCTTGTCGTCCAGCTGGCGCAAGCGTCTTACCCGCTCGACTGCGCCCTTGTCGCCGATCTGGCAGCCAATGGCATAGGAAGAATCCGTCGGGTAGATCACTACCCCGCCGGCACGGATGATCTCCACGGCCTGCTTGATCAGGCGCGCCTGAGGGTTTTCCGGATGAATCTGGAAGAATTGGCTCACGTACTCTACCTGTTCAGACGGTGGCAATAATGGGGTCATGCTTGAATCGCCCCCACAACAGCGGCAGATCTTCCGGGACCTGGCGATACTCGCCAATCTCGGACCAGCCGCCTGGGCCATGAAAGTCACTGCCGGCACTGACCAGCAGACCAAATTCGCGGGCAAGGATCGCCAGGCTGCCAACCTGTTCGGCGGGTTGATGCCCGTTCACCACCTCGATGGCGTGACCACCCGCTCCAATATAGTCGCTGATCAGCTTGCGGCGCTTGCTGCGGGTGAAATCGTAATGCCAGGGATGCGCCAGGCTGACCCAGGCCCCGGAGGCCCGCAGGGTCTGGACGGTGTCTTCCAGGGTCGGCCAGTGCAGCTTCACATCGCCCAACTTGCCGGCGCCCAGCCATTTGCGAAAGGCTTCGGCGCGATCCTTCACATAGCCCTCACGCACCATCCAGTCGGCAAAGTGCGGACGGGCCGGTGCGTTGCCGCTGTCGCCCAGCGCTTGCTGGATGGCACGGGCGCCGCCTAAGGCACCCGGCATGCCTTTAAGGCTGAGCTTGCGGCTTATTTCTTCGGACCGCAGCCAGCGGCCATCGTGCAATTGGGCAATCGCCGCCACCAGGGGCGGGGCCTTTTGATCAAAACCGTAGCCCAGCACATGGATGGTGGCGCCGCCCCAGGTGCAGGACAATTCCACGCCATTGACCAGCTGCATGCCCAGGGACTGCGCGGCCTGGCGGGCTTCATCGAGGCCTTCGAGGGTGTCGTGGTCGGTCAATGCCAAAACTCGCACGCCTTTTTCAAACGCACGCGCAACCAGTACCGCGGGCGCCAGGGCGCCGTCGGAGGCCGTGCTGTGGCAGTGCAAATCAACATTCACGGGAGTGTGTAACCTCAAGTCAGCTGGCGCTATCGCAACCAAGGATGTTTGTTATTATGCCGCCACATCCAGCTTCTGGCTCTTACTGTGAAACAATTCATCGACTTCATCCCGCTGTTGCTGTTTTTCATCGTTACCAAACTCGACCCCAGGGTCATCGAAATCGCCGGCCACCCGCTGTCGTTCGGGGGCATCTACAGCGCCACCGCCGTACTGATCGTCAGCTCCATCGTGGTCTACGGCGCCATCTTCATCTCCCAGCGCAAGCTGGAAAAAAGCCAATGGCTCACGCTTATTGCCTGCCTGGTATTCGGCGGCCTGACCCTGGCCTTCCACAGCGAAACCTTCCTTAAATGGAAAGCCCCGGTGGTGAACTGGCTGTTCGCCCTGGTGTTCATCGGCAGCCACTTCATTGGTGACCGCCTGCTGATCAAGCGGATCATGGGCCATGCACTGACCTTGCCGGAGCCGGTGTGGGTACGCCTGAACGTGGCCTGGATCGTGTTTTTCCTGTTCTGCGGCGCCGCCAACCTGTTCGTGGCGTTTACCTTCCAGGACTACTGGGTCGACTTCAAAGTGTTCGGCAGCCTGGGCATGACCGTATTGTTTTTGATCGGCCAGGGTATCTACCTGTCGCGCCACCTGCATGACACCGCAGCTACCACACCAAAAACCGAGGACTGACATGCTCTACGCCATCATTGCTACCGACGTTGCCAACTCCCTGGAAAAACGCCTGAGCGTACGCCCGGCCCACGTCGAGCGCCTCAAACAGCTGCAAGCCGAAGGCCGCATCGTACTGGCCGGCCCGCACCCGGCCGTCGACAGCAATGACCCGGGCGACGCCGGTTTCACCGGAAGCCTGATCGTGGCCGAGTTCGCTTCCCTGGCCGATGCCGAGGCCTGGGCCAAGGCAGACCCTTACGTTGCAGCAGGTGTCTACGCCGGTGTAGTGATCAAGCCGTTCAAGCAAGTCTTGCCTTGAGCCCGGCTGCGTCGAACCTAATTGTTTCGGCGTACTCCTAATGGCTCACGGCGTCACCGGTGGGGCCTTCGCCGCCGACAATGGCTAAATTGAGTGAGTCATGAGCGAGCTGTTACTGATAGATGATGACCAGGAGCTCTGTGAGCTGCTGACCAGTTGGCTGAGCCAGGAAGGTTTCCAGGTGCGCGCCTGCCACGACGGCTTGAGCGCCCGTAAAGCCTTGGCCGACAGTGCGCCGGCGGCCGTGGTGCTCGACGTGATGTTGCCCGATGGCAGCGGCCTGGAGCTGCTCAAGCAATTGCGCAACGACCACCCGGAGCTGCCGGTGCTGATGCTCTCGGCCCGGGGCGAACCCCTGGACCGCATCCTCGGCCTGGAACTGGGCGCCGACGACTATTTGGCCAAGCCCTGCGACCCGCGTGAGCTGACGGCGCGCCTGCGCGCCGTATTACGCCGCAGCCACCCAGCCGCGGTGTCCACCCAGCTGGAACTGGGCGACCTGTGCTTCAGCCCGGTGCGCGGCGTGGTCAGCATCGATGAACAGGAGTTCGCCCTCACCGTCTCCGAAAGCCGCCTGCTCGAAGCCCTGCTGCGCCAACCCGGCGAGCCCCTGGACAAACAGGAACTGGCGCAGATCGCCCTGGGCCGCAAGCTGACCCTGTATGACCGCAGCCTGGACATGCACGTCAGCAACCTGCGCAAAAAGATCGGCCCACACCCCGATGGCCGGCCACGGATCGTGGCGTTGCGTAGTCGTGGTTACTATTACAGCCTTTAGAGGCAGCTATAAGTGGCAAGCTACAAGCGGCAAGTGAAAAGCTGTTACTTGCCGCTTGCAGCTAAAAACTTGTAGCTGCCGCCGCCCCTTACCAAATCTTTACCCTCTCCTGACGGCGGCTGACCTTGCTCTGCGTAACCTACTCACATCCGGACTCACCGGAATAGAGACAGGAGAATCACCATGCGCAAGACCCTTATCGCTTTGATGTTCGCCACTGCCCTGCCCACCGTTGCCATGGCAATGCCGGAAGGCCCAGGCCCGATGGGTGGCCCTGAAAGCCGCATGATGGGTGGCCCAGGCCACGGTGAACACGGCCCGCGTGGCAAAGGCGGCCCGTTCAGCCAGCTGGACTTGAGCAAGGAACAGCGTGAGCAGATCCGCAAGCTGATGGGTGACCAATGGCACGCCCGCAAAGACCTGACCCAAAAGTACCTGGACAAACTTCCGGCCGCTGACCAGAAGGCCATGCAGGACGAAATCGCCGCCGGCAAGCAGAAAACCCAGGCCGATATCCGTGCCGTGCTCAAGCCCGACCAGCAGAAGAAGTACGACGATATCGTCAAGAAGCAAGCCGAGCGCCGCGCCGAATGGAAAGAGTTCCAGGCCTGGAAAGCCCAGCAAGCGCAAAAAGCGCAATAATGGCCTAGCTTCATCCCCAGCCCAGTGGTTCGCGCCGCTGGGCTTTTCCTGTTTGAGGGTTTCCTGTGCGTTCATTGTTCTGGCGTATCCTGGCGAGTTTCTGGCTGGCCATCGCCCTGGTTGCCGGGTTATCGATCCTGCTTGGGCACATGCTCAACCAGGACGCCTGGATTCTCAGCCGCCACCCTGGGCTCAACAACCTGGCCCAGGAGTGGACGCAGCTCTACGAAACCCAGGGTGAAGACGCTGCCCAGGACTTGTTGCAGCAGCGCAAACGCCAGTACCACATCGACGTGCAAGTGCTTAACGAAAGCGGCGACCCGGTGGTGCGCGGCACCTTCCCGCGCCGCGCCGCCGCCTTCGAAGCCCGCCAGAACGACAGCCAGGACGGCCGTCTGCCCTGGCGGCGCCTGACCGCCGAGTACACCAGCGCCAAAACCGGCGATACCTATCTGCTGATCTACCGTATTCCTCACCCGGAGCTGGACGCCTGGCACCGCAGCAGCCTGCTGTGGCCCCTCAGTGCATTGGCGATTACCCTGGTGGTGCTGACCCTGTTCAGCCTGCTGGTGACCTTGTCCATTACCCGCCCGCTCAGCCGTCTGCGCGGCGCGGTGCATGACCTGGGGCAAACCACCTATCAACAGAACAGCCTGGCGCAACTGGCCAATCGGCGCGACGAGTTTGGCGTGCTGGCCAACGACTTCAACCGCATGGGCGCACGCCTGCAAAGCCTGATCGGCAGCCAGCGCCAGTTGCTGCGTGACGTCTCCCACGAACTGCGCTCACCCCTGGCGCGCTTGCGTATCGCCCTGGCCCTGGCCGAGCGCGCCAGCCCCGAAGAACGGGAAAAACTCTGGCCACGCCTGACCCGCGAATGCGATCGCCTGGAAGCCTTGATCAGCGAGATCTTGGTATTGGCACGGGTCGACGCCGACAACGCCAGCGCCGAAGACATCGACCTCAACCCGTTGCTTAAAACGCTGCAAAAGGACGCCCAACTCAGTGCCCCCGAGCAAGTGGTGCAACTGACGACTGCCAATGATTTGCAGCTCAAAGGCTGGCCGACCATGATCGAACGCGCCGTGGACAACCTGCTGCGCAATGCCCAGCGCTTCAACCCGGTGGGCGAGCCGATTGAATTGCAGGCCCAGCATCAAGGCGGGCGCATTCTGATCAGCGTGCGCGACCATGGCCCCGGCGTTGAAGCCGAGCACCTGAGCCAATTGGGCGAGCCGTTCTACCGTGCGCCCGGCCAAACCGCCCAAGGCCATGGCCTGGGCCTGGCCATCGCCCGTCGCGCCGCCGAGCGCCATGGCGGCAACCTGATCCTGGCCAACCATCCCGAGGGCGGTTTTATCGCCAGCATCGAACTGCCCTTGATCCCTGGGGTTGCCACACCAGTGGGATGATCTTCTATAGTGGCCCTTCTCTTACGGAGGGCCTTTGATGACTGACCTGCTGACTCCCATCCAAGCCGCGCTCGCTTTACCGCACGCCCCATTGCCCCAGACCCAGGCCGGCGCCTTGCCCTCGACCTTCGCCGTCACTGACCTGGCGGCTGCCAGCATCGGCGCTGCCGGCCAGGCCGTCGCCCAGTTGATTGAGCAACAAACCGGGCGCCTGCCCAGCGTCAGCGTGGATCGGCGCCTGGCCTCGTTGTGGTTCTCCTCGTCGATTCGCCCCGCGGGTTGGCAAGTGCCGCCTTTGTGGGACCCAGTGGCCGGGGATTACGCCAGCGTCGATGGCTGGATTCGCTTGCACACCAACGCGCCCCATCATCGCGCAGCGGCCGAGCGGGTATTGGGACCTGCCGCTGATCGCGCAGCAATGGCAAGTAGAGTCGCGACCTGGAAAGCCGCCGAACTGGAACAGGCGATTGTGGATGCGGGCGGTTGTGCGGCGCAGATGCGTAGCTGGCAAGCCTGGCAGCAGCATCCCCAGGGCTTGGCAGTGAACGCCGAGGCGTTGATTCAGCGCCAGGTCTTCGCACCCGGCATCGACAAACCCTGGCTCGGCTCAGCCGCTCGCCCACTGGCCGGCATCAAGGTGCTGGATTTGACCCGGGTGCTAGCCGGCCCGGTGGCCAGTCGTTTCCTCGCAGGCTTGGGCGCCGATGTACTGCGCATCGACTCGCCGAGCTGGAACGAACCCGGCGTGGTCCCGGAAATGACCCTGGGCAAACGCTGCGCCCGCCTTGACCTAAAGAGCCAGGAAGGCCGACAGGTGTTCGAAGCGTTGCTCAAGGACGCCGACATTCTGTTCCACGGTTACCGCGCCGATGCCCTGGAACAACTGGGTTATACCCTTGGCGAACGGCAACACATCGCCCCCGGCCTGATCGACGTCAGCCTCAACGCCTACGGCTGGAGCGGCCCATGGCGTAATCGTCGTGGCTTTGACAGCCTGGTGCAGATGAGCAGCGGGATTGCCGAAGCCGGCATGGCCTGGAAACAAGCGGATAAGCCACTGCCGCTACCGGTGCAGGCCCTGGATCACGCCACCGGCTACTTGATGGCCGCCAGTGCGATCCGGGCATTGACCGAGCGGCTGGAGTCCGGACGCGGCGGGTCTGCGCGTTTGTCGTTGGCGCGCACGGCGAAGTTACTGGTAGAGGCCGGGCCAGTGCCACAGCAAGCGGCATTGCGTGAGGAGGATATCAATGACCAAGGCCTGGTGGTGGAGCAGACAGCCTGGGGCCAGGCCCATCGGCTACTGGCGCCGCTGAGCATCAGTGGCACGCCGTTGCAGTGGGATTTGCCGGCGGTGGAACTGGGCTCGCACCGGCCGCAATGGTAATCCTGTAGGAGCGAGCTTGCTCGCGAAGGTCTCCAACGATAACGCGGGAAACCTGATACACAGCGGCGTTCTCAGGTTTTTCGCGAGCAAGCTCGCTCCTACAGAGTTGTCCACAAATGCTGCGCCGCATACGCCCTCAACGGCCGCCACGCCTCGGCCCGCGCCAATAACTGCCGCGCCGACACCGGCCCACCTTCCAAGGCTGCCAAAGCATTGATCAGCCCGATATCCCCCGACGCAAATGCATCCACCTCGCGCAACTGGCGCATGGCGATGTACTGCGCGGTCCACTCTCCGATCCCCGGCAACGCCACTAACCGTGCAACGCCGTCCTTGAGGCTGGCCTTGGGTTCGAAAAGCTGAGGATCATCCAACAGCGCCTGAGCCACACCGGACAAGGTACGCCCCCGCGCCTTGGGCATGCCCAGGGTGGCCAGGTCCGCCGCCGCCAGCACTTCAGGTGTCGGAAACAGGTGGGTGATACCCGCGTGCGGGGTTTGCAGCGCCCGGCCATACTGCGTCACCAACTTGCCCGCCAGACGAATCGCCGCCACCACGGTGATCTGCTGGCCCAGCACTGCACGAATCGCCAATTCCAACCCATCCCAGGTGCCAGGCAACCGCAGGCCAGGACGGGCCGCAACCAGTTGCGCCATCAGGGGGTCCTGCGCCAATTGCGCGTTGATTACCTCAGGCTCAGCATCCAGATCAAACATCCTGCGCAAGCGCCGCTCGATCTCAGGCATGGCGCCAGGCTCGGGAAAGTCGACCGTCACCTCCAGCCAATCCCCCGCCCCCGGTTCGACGCTGACCCAGCCATGTCGCCCCGCCACACTGATGCTGCGTCGATACACACCGGCGACCACGGTTTCCAACCCGGTAATCGCCCGCGCCGATAAAAACCCCACCATCGCCGCCCAGTCGTAGGGCGGTAGATACGCTAATCTCACAGTGACAATACCCCGCTATACAGCCCATACGCGGCCAACCCGGCGCCCGCGATCACGCCGCCGAAAATGCCTTTTTCCACGGTGGTAAACAAGGGTTGGCCCTGCTCGCGCTTGGCCAGGGCAAACAGGATTACACCCGGCGCGTACAGCAGCGCCGACAGCAGCAGGTATTTCAAGCCCCCCGCATACAGCAACCAAATCGCGTAGCCGAGAGCAATCAGCCCCACCAGCAGATCTTTCATACGGCGGCGCTGCCAGCCGGCATAGGTTTCGCCGCGCGCGCTCAGCAGCACCGCATAGGCCGCCGACCACAAATAAGGCACCAGGATCATCGACGACGCCAGGTAGATCAGGGTGGTGTAGGTGCTGGCGGAAAACAGCGTGATCACCAGGAATGCCTGGATCATCACGTTGGTCAGCCATAAGGCATTGACCGGCACCTGATTGGCGTTTTCCTTCTTCAGGAAGGCCGGCATGGTCTTGTCCTGAGCGGTGGCATAGAGGATTTCCGCGCACAGCAGCGCCCAGGAGAGCAACGCCCCGAGCAACGAAACCGCCAGGCCGAGGCTGATCAATACCGCGCCCCAAGGCCCGACGATATGCTCCAACACCCCCGCCAGGGAGGGGTTCTGTAATTGCGCCAGTTCCGGCTGGCTCATGATGCCCAGAGACAGCACATTCACCAGCACCAGCAAGGCCAGCACGCCCACGAAACCAATCACCGTGGCGCGCCCCACGTCCGAACGTTTCTGTGCCCGTGCCGAGTACACACTGGCGCCTTCGATGCCGATAAAGACAAACACCGTGACCAGCATCATGTGGCGCACCTGCTCGACCACGCTGCCCATCTGCGGGTTACCCAGGCCCCAGATATCGCGAGTAAAAATATCCGCCTTGAACGCAACGCCGGCGATCACGATAAACATCAGCAGCGGCACGATCTTCGCCACCGTCGTCACCTGATTGATGAACGCTGCCTCTTTGATCCCGCGCATCACCAGAAAATGTACGGCCCACAGCAACAGCGACGCGCAGCCGATGGCGAGCGGTGTATTGCCCTGGCCGAACGCCGGGAAAAAGTAGCCGAGGGTGCTGAACAGCAAGACGAAATAACCGACGTTGCCCATCCACGCACTGATCCAGTAACCCCAGGCGGATGAAAAGCCCATGTAGTCGCCGAACCCCGCCTTGGCATACGCATACACCCCGGAATCCAGTTCGGGCTTACGGTTCGCCAACGTCTGGAACACAAAGGCCAGGGTCAGCATGCCGATAGCGGTGATTGCCCAGCCGATCAGTATGGCGCCCACCTCGGCACGGGCCGCCATGTTCTGCGGCAATGAAAAGATGCCGCCGCCAATCATCGAGCCCACCACCAGGGCGATCAGGGCACTGAGCCGAAGTTTCTGGGCAGGTTGGGACATGCAGGCTCCTCAAAATAAACGGTTGGGCGACAACTGCGCACACAAGTAATTCAAATTAATGACGCTGTCATAACATAAGGATATGTAAAGGCGCGAAGTTTAGGCTTATTTAGAATTTAAATACGTCAATTATGAAGCGATAGTCAAACAACGTACAAAAAAGTTGCACATTCGCAAATAAGAACTAGCGTCAACACCCATGCCCTCGACCAAATGATTAACCACAAAGCAGATAGCGCTCTAGAAAGCGCCTTTGCGGGACTTTTTCGCCCGCAAAACCTAACCCTAAGTCGTTAATTCACAATGGAATGTGCCAATGAAGTGATCTGAGTCAGCTGTTTGATTAGCGCACGGAATTATTCTGTGGTCTCTCTTCTCCTGCATTGGAGTCACGCAATGTCTGAAACTCCCGGAAAACTTCGATTAGGCGCCCTGGTCGCACTTGTCGTCGGTTCGATGATTGGCGGCGGCATCTTTTCATTGCCGCAAAACATGGCCGCCAGCGCCGATGTCGGTGCGGTGTTGATTGGCTGGGTGATTACTGCCATCGGCATGTTGACCCTCGCCTTCGTGTTCCAGACCCTCGCCAACCGCAAGCCCGACCTCGACGGCGGGGTATACGCCTACGCCAAGGCCGGTTTCGGCGACTACATGGGCTTTTCATCCGCCTGGGGTTACTGGATCAGCGCCTGGCTGGGCAACGTCGGCTACTTCGTCTTGCTGTTCAGCACCCTGGGCTACTTCTTCCCGGTGTTTGGCGAGGGCAACACCCCGACGGCGGTGATCGCTGCGTCAGTGCTGTTGTGGGCCGTGCATTTTCTGGTACTGCGCGGGATCAAGGAAGCGGCGTTCATCAACCTGGTGACCACCGTCGCCAAGGTGGTGCCGCTGCTGCTGTTCGTGCTCATCGCGCTGTTCGCGTTCAAGCTGGACATCTTCACCGCTGACATCTGGGGCGTGAAAAACCCTGACCTGGGCAGTGTGATGAACCAGGTGCGCAACATGATGCTGGTCACCGTGTGGGTGTTTATCGGCATCGAAGGCGCGAGCATCTTCTCGTCCCGTGCCGAAAAACGCAGCGACGTGGGCAAAGCCACCGTGATCGGCTTTATTACCGTGCTGCTGTTCCTGATGCTGGTGAACGTGCTGTCCCTGGGGATCATGACCCAACCGGAACTGGCAAAGCTGCAGAACCCGTCGATGGCCGCCGTGCTGGAGCATGTGGTGGGCCACTGGGGCGCGGTGCTGATCAGCGTGGGCTTGATCATCTCCCTGCTCGGCGCGCTGCTGTCCTGGGTGCTGCTGTGTGCGGAGATCATGTTCGCCGCCGCCAAAGATCACACCATGCCCGAGTTCCTGCGCAAGGAAAACGCCAACCATGTGCCGGTCAACGCACTGTGGCTGACCAACGCAATGGTGCAGATATTCTTGGTGATCACGCTGTTTTCCGCCAGCACTTACCTGTCGCTGATCTACCTCGCCACCTCGATGATCCTGGTGCCTTACCTGTGGTCGGCGGCCTACGCCCTGCTGCTGGCGGTGCGCGGCGAGACCTACGAGAACGCCCTCAAAGAGCGCAAGAAAGACCTGTTCATCGGCGCCATCGCCCTGATCTATGCGATCTGGCTGCTGTATGCCGGCGGCACCAAATACCTGCTGCTCTCCGCCCTGCTCTACGCCCCCGGCGCGATCCTGTTCGCCAAGGCCAAGCGTGAACTGGGCAAACCGATTTTCACCCCCGTCGAGAAGCTGATTTTCGCCGCAGTGGTCATTGGCGCCCTGGTGGCGGCCTATGGGCTCTACGACGGCTTCCTGACCCTGTAATTGTTGTTCACTGGAGGATCTGTAATGACCACGGAAAAAGTGAAGTACGGCGTACATTCCGAAGCCGGCAAACTGCGCAAAGTCATGGTGTGTTCCCCAGGTTTGGCCCACCAGCGGCTGACCCCCAACAACTGCGACGAGCTGCTGTTCGATGACGTGCTGTGGGTGGCCCAGGCCAAGCGCGACCACTTCGACTTCGTCACCAAGATGCGCGAGCGGGACATTGATGTGCTGGAAATGCACAACCTGCTCACCGACATCGTCGCCAACCCCGAAGCGCTGGACTGGATCCTGGAGCGCAAGATCACCGCCAACACGGTCGGCCTGGGGCTGGTCGATGAAGTCGGCTCGTGGCTGCGCAGCCTGGAGCCGCGCAAAATCAGCGAGTACCTGATTGGCGGCGTGTCGGCCGACGACCTGCCGAGCAGCTTCGGTGGCAAGACCATCGAGATGTTCCGCGATTTTCTCGGCCACGCCAGTTTCATCCTGCCGCCGCTGCCCAACACCCAGTTCACCCGCGACACCACCTGCTGGATCTACGGCGGCGTGACGCTCAACCCGATGTACTGGCCGGCGCGACGTCAGGAAACCCTGCTGACCAGCGCTATCTATAAATTCCACCCCGAGTTCACCAACGCGGACTTCCAGATCTGGTACGGCGACCCCGACCAGGAACATGGCGCCGCGACGCTCGAAGGCGGCGACGTGATGCCGATTGGCAACGGCGTGGTGTTGATCGGCATGGGCGAACGCTCATCTCACCAAGCCATCGGCCAACTGGCGCGCAACCTGTTCCAGAACAAAGCCGTGGAGCGCGTCATCGTTGCCGGCCTGCCCAAATCCCGCGCGGCGATGCACCTGGACACCGTGTTCAGCTTCTGCGACCGCGACCTGGTCACCGTCTTCCCCGAAGTGGTCAACCAGATCGTGCCGTTCACCCTGCGCCCTGACGAGAGCAAGCCCCACGGCATCGATATCCAGCGCGAGAAAACCAACTTCCTCGAAACCGTGGCTGCAGCGCTCAACCTCAAGGCCCTGCGCGTGGTCGAGACCGGCGGCAACAGCTTCGCCGCCGAACGCGAGCAATGGGATGACGGCAACAACGTGGTGGCCGTGGAACCGGGCGTGGTGATTGGCTACGACCGCAACACCTACACCAACACCTTGCTGCGCAAGGCCGGTGTGGAAGTCATCACCATCAGCGCCGGTGAACTCGGCCGCGGCCGTGGCGGCGGCCACTGCATGACCTGCCCGATCATCCGCGACCCTATCGACTATTAAGGAGATTCCATCATGGCTTTCAATATGCGCAACCGCAGCCTGCTGTCGCTGATGCACCACACCACTCGCGAGCTGCATTACCTGCTGGACCTGTCCCGCGACCTCAAGCGCGCCAAATACACCGGCACCGAGCGTCCGCACTTACAGGGCAAGAACATCGCGCTGATCTTCGAAAAAACCTCGACCCGCACCCGTTGTGCCTTTGAAGTCGCGGCCCATGACCAAGGCGCCCACGTCACCTATATCGACCCGGTGTCGTCGCAGATCGGCCACAAAGAAAGCATGAAAGACACCGCCCGCGTATTGGGCCGGATGTTCGATGCCATCGAGTACCGTGGCTTTGAACAGGAAATCGTCGAAGAACTGGCCAAGTTCGCCGGTGTGCCGGTGTTCAACGGCCTCACCGCTGAATTCCACCCAACCCAGATGATCGCCGACACCCTGACCATGCGCGAACACAGCGACAAGCCGCTGCATGACATCAGCTACGCCTATCTCGGGGACGCCCGCTACAACATGGGCAACTCGCTGCTGATGATCGGCGCCAAGCTCGGCATGGACGTGCGCATCGGCGCGCCGAAAGCACTGTGGCCCCATGAAGATTTCATCAAGCAGTGCCAGGCCTTTGCCGAGGAAAGCGGCGCACGCATCACCATCACCGAAGACCCTGCAGAGGCCGTGAAGGGCGTGGACTTCATCCACACCGATATCTGGGTGTCCATGGGCGAACCGGTGGAAGCGTGGGACGAGCGCATCGAGCAACTGCTGCCGTACCAGGTCAACGCCAAGATGATGAAAGCCTCGGGCAACCCTCGGGTGAAATTCATGCATTGCCTGCCGGCGTTCCACAACAGTGAAACCAAGGTCGGCAAGGACATCGCAGCGCGCTATCCGCACCTGGCCAACGGTGTGGAAGTGACCGAAGAGGTGTTCGAGTCGCCGGCCAATATCGCCTTCGAGCAGGCGGAAAACCGCATGCATACCATCAAGGCGATCCTGGTGTCGGCGTTGGCAGATATCTAAACCCTGCCGCGATCCCACTGTAGGAGCGAGCTTGCTCGCGAAAAACTCAAGGGCACCGCGTTCATCCAGAATGGGCGCGTTATCGTTGACCGCCTTCGCGAGCAAGCTCGCTCCTACACCGGATTGCGAGCTCTAGAAGGATTGCATTATGCGCATCGTCGTAGCCCTGGGCGGCAACGCCCTCCTGCGTCGTGGTGAACCCATGACCGCAGACAATCAACGGGCCAACATCCGTATCGCCACCGAACAGATCGCCAAGATCCACCCCGGCAACGAACTGGTGATTGCCCACGGCAATGGCCCGCAAGTGGGCCTGCTGTCATTGCAGGCGGCGGCCTACACCAGCGTCTCGCCTTACCCGCTGGACGTGCTGGGCGCCGAGACCGAGGGCATGATCGGCTACATCATCGAACAGGAACTGGGCAACCTGCTGGACTTCGAAGTGCCATTCGCCACCCTGCTCACCCAAGTGGAAGTAGACGCCAAGGACCCGGCCTTCCAGAACCCCACCAAGCCCATCGGCCCGGTGTATGCCAAAGCCGAAGCCGAGAAACTCGCCGCCGAGAAAGGCTGGGCCATCGCGCCCGACGGCGACAAATACCGCCGCGTGGTCGCCAGCCCGCGTCCCAAACGCATCTTTGAAATTCGCCCGATCAAATGGCTGCTGGAGAAAAAAGCCATCGTGATCTGCGCCGGTGGCGGCGGCATCCCAACGATGTATGGCGAAGACGGCAAGCTCAAGGGCATCGAGGCGGTGATCGACAAAGATTTGTGCTCCTCCTTACTGGCCACGCAACTGGAGGCCGATTTGCTGGTCATCGCCACCGACGTCAACGCCGCCTTTATCGACTTCGGCAAGCCCACCCAGAAGGCCATCGGCCAGGCCCACCCGGACGACATGGAAAAACTCGGCTTCGCCGCCGGCTCCATGGGCCCCAAGGTCCAAGCCGCCTGCGAGTTCGCCCGCCAGACTGGCAAAACCGCGGTGATCGGTTCACTCTCGGACATCGAAGCCATCGTCCAGGGCAGCGCCGGCACCCGCATCAGCACGGCAAAACCTGGCATCACCTACCTGTGAAGTTGAGGAGAAACGCCTATGGCTATCTTTGAACCCGGCCACCTGCATATCGAGCGACACGCGCTGAACAAGGACGATGTCAGCTACGACCTGTGCCTGGACTATGAAGTGGTCACGGATGAGCGCGAAGGCAAAGGCATGCAGTTCACCCTGCATGGGAGCATTCAGGGCAAGGACATGAAGGAAACCTTTTTCCTGCCCAAGGACCAGGCCTACAACTTCGCCAGCAATGTGACCAAGATTGTCGAAAGGTATGGCATTCCCAAGACCCATAGCAGCGTCGGTTCGCAGCACAAGTATTACGATCAGATGTTCGAGGATGTGCGCCAGCAGTTGGGTATGAAATCCGGCGACCCGGTCAAACCCGAGCACCTGGAATAACCTGCCCCCCAATCGAATGTGGGAGCTGGCTTGCCTGCGATAGCGACCTGTCAGACGCTATTTTCGGTGACTGACCCACCGCCATCGCAGGCAAGCCAGCTCCCACATTTTGATCTCCACCGGCTCCAAGGCATACTGGCCACCCTCAGCATTCCAGATCAAGATCCGCCCCATGCGTATCCACGTCAGCTTCATCGACCGCGTCGGCATCACCCAGGAAGTCCTGGCCTTGCTCGGTGGGCGCAATCTCAATCTGGATGCGGTGGAGATGGTGCCGCCCAACGTCTATATCGACGCGCCGACCCTCAGCCCCGAAGTGCTCGAAGAACTGCGCGACGCGTTGTTCAGCGTGCACGGCGTGCAGGCGGTGAAGGTGGTCGACATTCTTCCCGGCCAGCGTCGCCACTTGCAACTCGACGCCCTGCTGGCGGCCATGACCGACCCGGTGCTGGCGCTGGACAGCGCTGGCAAGATCCTGCTGGCCAACCCGGCATTGATCGCCTTGTACGGCCGTGAACCGGCCGGCGAAAGCATCGCCGAGCTGTTCGATGATCCGGCATTGCTGGAGACCCTGCTAGAGCAAGGCTTTCGATTGCCGCTGCGCGAGATCAGCGTGAACGGCCAGACCTTGCTGCTGGGCGCCACGCCGATCACCGACGCTGGCGCCCTGCTCACCCTTTACCAGCCCAACCGCATCGGCGAACAACTGTCGGCGCTGCACCATGACCACGCCGAAGGGTTTGATGCACTGCTGGGCGAATCCCCGGCGATCCGCACGCTCAAAGCGCGGGCGCAGCGGGTGGCGGCGCTGGATGCACCGCTGCTGATCCAGGGCGAAACCGGTACCGGCAAAGAACTGGTGGCCCGCGCCTGCCACGCCATCAGTACGCGTCACAGTGCGCCGTTTCTGGCACTGAACTGCGCGGCGCTGCCGGAAAACCTCGCCGAAAGCGAATTGTTCGGCTATGCGCCTGGCGCCTTTACCGGCGCGCAACGCGGTGGCAAACCGGGGCTGATGGAGCTGGCCAACCAGGGCACGGTGTTCCTCGATGAGATCGGTGAGATGTCCCCGTACCTGCAAGCCAAACTGCTGCGTTTTCTGAATGACGGCAGCTTTCGTCGCGTGGGCGGCGACCGCGAAGTGAAGGTCAATGTGCGCATCCTCAGCGCCACTCACCGCGACCTGGAAAAGATGGTCAGCGAAGGCACTTTTCGCGAAGACTTGTTCTACCGCCTCAACGTGCTCAATGTCGCCGTACCGCCCTTGCGTGAACGCGGCCAGGACATCCTGCTGCTGGCGCGCTACTTCATGCAACAAGCGTGCGCGCAGATCCAGCGCCCGGTCTGCCGCCTGGCACCGGGTACCTATCCAGCCCTGCTGGGCAACCATTGGCCGGGCAACGTGCGGCAGTTGCAAAACGTGATCTTCCGCGCTGCCGCCATCTGCGAAAGCAGCCTGGTGGACATCGGCGACCTGGACATCGCTGGCACCTCCGTGGCGCGCCAGAACGATGGTGAAGTCGACAGCCTGGAACAGGCCGTGGAAGATTTCGAGCGCAGCCTGCTGGAAAGCCTCTACAGCCGCTACCCCTCGACCCGCCAACTGGCCAGCCGCTTGCAAACCTCCCACACGGCGATCGCCCACCGCCTGCGCAAATACGGCATTCCCAACAAACCCTGAGCAATGTTCTCTCCACTGTAGGAGCGAGCTTGCTCGCGAAAAACCCGAGGGCGCTAGGTTCATCCAGGCTTCCCGCGTCATCGTTGACGATTTTCGCGAGCAAGCTCGCTCCTACAGTGGGTATTTGGTCTGAGAACGACATTCAGTGTACTGAAAGCGCTACAGCGTAACGATATCGCTACAACCCTGTTTTTTGCGCGCCATGCAAGGCTTTGATCCGCATAGGCTTTTTTTCCTGCGCCCAACTGTAGCGAAATCACTACAGCGTACTCAACCAACCTTCTCGCGAAATTTATTAACCCATTGATCTATAACGATTTAATAACGTTGGCCGCAATATTGCTAAGCAACTCCCCATTATTCCAATCCCGTCCACCAGACGATTCTGGCCCTGAGGAGTTTCCATGAGCGAGTTGCGTTTCACTGAAGATCACGAATGGCTGCGCGCCGAAGCCGATGGCAGCGTCACCGTGGGTATCACCGCGTTTGCGCAGAACGCGCTGGGTGATGTGGTTTTCGTGCAACTGCCGGAGTTGCAGGCTTATACCAAGGGCGCCGAAGCCTCCACCGTCGAGTCGGTCAAGGCCGCCAGCGGTGTGTACATGCCGTTGGACGGTGAAGTCCTGGAAGTCAACGACAAGCTCGATGGCAGCCCGGAACTGGTCAACGAAGACCCGATGGGCGAAGGCTGGTTCTTCCGCTTTAAACCCGCCGATGCCGATGCAGTGGCTAAGCTGTTGGATCAGGATGCGTACGACCGTCTGATCAAAGCCAACGCTGAAGCTTGAGGAGCGCGCCATGACCGTTAATCTGACCACCGCCAACGAATTCATCGCCCGCCACATCGGCCCGCGCCAGGAAGATGAGCAGCAGATGCTCGCCAGCCTGGGGTTTGATTCCCTCGAAGCGCTGAGCGCCAGCGTGATCCCGGAAAGCATCAAGGGCACCAGCGTGCTCGGCCTGGAAGACGGCTTGAGCGAAGCCGAGGCCCTGGCCAAGATCAAGGCCATCGCCAGCCAGAACCAACTGTTCAAGACCTACATCGGCCAGGGCTACTACAACTGCCACACGCCGTCGCCAATCCTGCGCAACCTGTTGGAAAACCCGGCCTGGTACACCGCCTACACGCCCTACCAGCCGGAGATTTCCCAAGGCCGCCTGGAAGCCCTGCTGAACTTTCAGACCCTGATCAGCGACCTCACCGGCCTGCCGATCGCCAACGCCTCCCTGCTCGACGAAGCCACCGCCGCCGCTGAAGCCATGACCTTCTGCAAGCGCCTGAGCAAAAACAAAGGCAGCCACGCGTTCTTCGCGTCGGTGCACAGCCACCCGCAAACCCTCGACGTGCTGCGCACCCGTGCCGAGCCACTGGGCATCGATGTGGTGGTGGGCGATGAGCGCGAACTGACCGATGTCAGCCCGTTCTTCGGCGCCCTGCTGCAATACCCGGCCAGCAACGGCGACGTGTTCGACTACCGCGAACTGACCGAACGCTTCCACGCCGCCAACGCACTGGTCGCCGTGGCCGCCGACCTGATGGCCCTGACCCTGCTGACGCCGCCGGGCGAATTCGGCGCCGACGTGGCCATTGGCAGCGCACAACGCTTTGGCGTGCCACTGGGCTTCGGTGGCCCACACGCGGCGTACTTCTCCACCAAGGATGCGTTCAAGCGCGATATGCCAGGCCGTCTGGTCGGTGTTTCCGTCGACCGCTTCGGCAAGCCGGCCCTGCGCCTGGCCATGCAGACCCGCGAGCAACATATCCGCCGCGAGAAAGCCACCAGCAACATCTGCACCGCCCAAGTGCTGCTAGCCAACATCGCCAGCATGTACGCCGTGTACCACGGCCCCAAAGGCCTGACCCAGATTGCCCAGCGCATTCACCAGTTGACCGCGATCCTGGCCAAGGGCTTGACGGCCCTGGGCCAGAACGTCGAGCAGGCACACTTCTTCGACACCCTGACAATCCACACCGGCGCCCACACCGCTGCCCTGCACGACAAGGCCCGCGCCCAGCGCATCAACCTGCGTGTGGTAGATGACGCACGCGTTGGCCTGTCGGTCGACGAAACCACCACCCAGGCCGATATCCAAGCCTTGTGGGCCATCTTCGCCGACGGCAAAACCCTGCCTGCCTTTGCTGCCACCGACAGCACCCTGCCGAGCGCATTGCTGCGCCAGTCGCCGATCCTCAGCCACCCGGTGTTCAACCGCTATCACTCGGAAACCGAGCTGATGCGCTACCTGCGCAAGCTGGCCGACAAAGACCTGGCCCTGGACCGCACCATGATCCCGCTGGGCTCGTGCACCATGAAGCTCAACGCCGCCAGCGAAATGATCCCGGTGACCTGGGCCGAGTTCGGTGCCCTGCACCCGTTCGCCCCTGCCGCGCAAAGCGCCGGCTACCAGCAACTGACCCGCGAACTGGAAGCCATGCTCTGCGCGGCCACCGGTTACGACGCAATCTCCCTGCAACCAAACGCCGGTTCCCAGGGTGAATACGCCGGCCTCTTGGCGATCCGCGCCTATCACCAGAGCCGTGGCGAAGAACGTCGCGACATCTGCCTGATCCCGTCGTCGGCCCACGGTACCAACCCGGCCACCGCCAACATGGCCGGCATGCGCGTGGTGGTCACTGCTTGCGATGCACGCGGCAACGTAGACATCGAAGACCTGCGCGCCAAGGCCATCGAGCACCGCGAGCACCTCGCCGCACTGATGATCACTTACCCGTCCACCCACGGCGTGTTCGAGGAAGGTATCCGCGAAATCTGCGGGATCATTCACGACAACGGCGGCCAGGTGTACATCGACGGCGCCAACATGAACGCCATGGTCGGCCTGTGCGCACCGGGCAAGTTCGGCGGCGATGTGTCCCACCTGAACCTGCACAAAACCTTCTGCATCCCCCACGGCGGTGGCGGCCCGGGCGTTGGCCCGATTGGCGTCAAGTCGCACCTCACACCGTTCCTGCCCGGCCATGCCGCCATGGAACGCAAGGAAGGCGCGGTGTGCGCCGCGCCGTTCGGCAGCGCGAGCATTTTGCCGATCACCTGGATGTACATCAGCATGATGGGTGGCGCCGGCCTCAAGCGTGCGTCGCAGTTGGCGATCCTGAATGCCAACTACATTTCCCGCCGCCTGGAAGAGCACTACCCGGTGCTGTACACCGGCAGCAACGGCCTGGTGGCCCACGAATGCATCCTGGACCTGCGCCCGTTGAAAGACAGCAGCGGCATCAGCGTGGACGACGTGGCCAAGCGCCTGATCGACTTTGGTTTCCACGCGCCGACCATGTCATTCCCGGTGGCCGGCACCTTGATGATCGAGCCGACCGAAAGTGAATCCAAGGAAGAACTGGACCGCTTCTGCGACGCCATGATCGCCATCCGCGAAGAAATCCGCGCGGTGGAAAACGGCACCCTCGACAAAGACGACAACCCCCTCAAGAACGCGCCGCACACGGCAGCGGAACTGGTGGGCGAATGGAGCCACCCTTACAGCCGTGAACAAGCGGTGTACCCGGTGGCGTCGTTGATCGAAGGCAAGTACTGGCCGCCGGTTGGCCGGGTCGACAACGTGTTTGGTGATCGCAACCTTGTGTGTGCGTGCCCTTCGATCGAGCTTTATGCCTAAAGCAGTTGTAAGCGGCAAGCTACAAGCTGCAAGTTAAAAGCCGAATGGCTCTTTCTTGCAGCTTGTGGCTTGGAGCTTGCCGCTGCTCCTATAACAAGAAACCGGAGAACAACCATGTCCCTTAGCGTGTTCGACCTGTTCAAGATTGGCATCGGCCCCTCCAGTTCCCACACCGTCGGCCCGATGCGTGCCGCCGCTCGATTCGTCGAGGGGCTCAAGCGTGACAACCTGCTGGAGGCCACCACCGGCATCAAGGTGGAACTCTACGGGTCGCTGGGCGCCACCGGCAAAGGCCACGGCAGCGACAAGGCTGTGTTGCTGGGCCTGGAAGGCGAACACCCGGACACCGTGAATACCGAAACCGTGGTTGCACGCCTGGCGCAGATGCGCAGTGACGGGCGCCTCAACCTGCTCGGCGAACACAGCATTGCGTTCAACGAGAAAGAACACCTGGCGATGATTCGCAAGCCCCTTGCCTATCATCCCAACGGCATGATTTTTCGTGCCTTTGACGCCGCCGGCATCCAGATCCGCAGCCGCGAGTATTACTCGGTCGGTGGCGGTTTCGTGGTGGATGAAGACGCGGCGGGCGCCGACCGTATTGTCGAAGACGCCACACCCCTGACCTTCCCGTTCAAACACGCCAAGGACTTGCTTGGCCATTGCACCACCTATGGCCTGTCTATCAGCCAGGTGATGCTGACCAATGAAAGCGCCTGGCGCCCCGAAGCCGAAACCCGCAGCGGGTTGTTGAAGATCTGGCAGGTCATGCAGGACTGCGTCGATGCCGGCTGTCGCAACGAAGGCATCTTGCCCGGAGGCTTGAAGGTCAAGCGCCGGGCAGCGGCCTTGCACCGGCAGTTGTGCAAGAACCCGGAATCGGCCCTGCGCGACCCGCTGTCGGTACTCGATTGGGTCAACCTGTATGCGCTGGCAGTCAACGAAGAAAACGCCAATGGCGGGCGCGTGGTCACCGCGCCCACCAACGGTGCGGCCGGGATCATTCCCGCCGTGCTGCATTACTACATGCGTTTTATCCCCGGCGCGAATGAAGACGGCGTGGTGCGCTTTTTGCTCACCGCCGCCGCCATCGGCATTTTGTACAAGGAAAACGCCTCGATCTCAGGTGCCGAAGTAGGGTGCCAAGGCGAAGTCGGCGTGGCCTGTTCCATGGCCGCAGGCGCACTCTGCGAAGTGCTGGGCGGCAGCGTGTCCCAAGTGGAAAACGCCGCCGAGATCGGCATGGAACACAACCTAGGCCTGACCTGCGACCCGATTGGCGGGCTGGTGCAGGTGCCGTGCATCGAGCGCAATGCCATGGGCTCGGTAAAGGCGATCAATGCCGTGCGCATGGCCCTGCGTGGCGACGGGCAGCACTTTGTGTCCCTCGACAAGGTCATCCGCACCATGCGCCAGACTGGCGCCGACATGAAAAGCAAATACAAGGAAACCGCCCGTGGCGGTTTGGCGGTCAACATTATCGAATGCTGACGCCCACAAGCGCGTCGGCACGTTTTTCAGGAGCTGAATATGTCCACCGAAACCCTGTTGAAAACCCCATTGCATGCCTTGCACCTGGAACTGGGCGCACGCATGGTGCCCTTCGCCGGCTACGACATGCCGGTGCAGTACCCCTTGGGCGTGATGAAAGAACACCTGCACACCCGTGAACAGGCCGGGTTGTTCGACGTTTCACACATGGGCCAGATCCGCCTCACCGGCGCGAATGCCGCCAAGGCCCTGGAAACCCTGGTACCTGTGGACATAATCGACCTGCCGGTGGGCATGCAGCGCTATGCGATGTTCACCAATGAGCAAGGCGGCATCCTCGACGACCTGATGGTCGCCAACCTGGGTAACGACGAGCTGTTCCTGGTGGTCAACGCCGCCTGCAAGGACCAGGACCTGGCGCACCTGCGCACACATATCGGCGACCAATGCACCATCGAACCGCTGTTCGAAGAACGCGCCCTGTTGGCCCTGCAAGGCCCGGCAGCGGTGAAGGTTTTGGCGCGCCTGGCCCCTGAAGTCACCCAGATGACCTTCATGCAATTCGCCACCCTGCGTTTGCTGGGCGTGGACTGCTACGTCAGCCGCTCCGGCTACACCGGTGAAGACGGCTTTGAAATTTCCGTGCCGGCGGCCAATGCCGAGAGCCTGGCCCGCAGCCTGCTGGCCGAAACCGAAGTGCAGGCCATCGGCCTGGGCGCTCGCGATTCGCTACGCCTGGAAGCCGGCCTGTGTTTGTACGGCCACGACATGGACACCGACACCACGCCAATCGAAGCCAGCCTGCTGTGGGCGATTTCCAAGGCTCGGCGTGCCGATGGCGCACGGGCCGGCGGCTTCCCTGGTGCCGACCGCATCTTCACTCAGCAGCAAACCGGTGTGGCGCGCAAACGCGTAGGCCTGCTGCCGCAGGAGCGTACCCCGGTGCGTGAAGGCGCAGAAATCGTCGATGCCCAGGGCACCCTGATCGGCAGCGTCTGCAGCGGCGGCTTTGGCCCCACCTTGGGCGGCCCGCTGGCGATGGGTTACCTGGACAGCGCATTTGTCGCATTGGATACCGAAGTTTGCGCAATGGTCCGTGGGAAAAAGGTGCCACTGCGTGTAAGTAAAATGCCATTCGTTCCGCAACGTTACTACCGCGGCTGATTGACTGTTTCTATAAGTAACGCGGTTGCGTTAACGCGCACTAAACTGTAACGCAACCGCCATAAAACAGTGCACTCACGATAGGCTTTTTTATAGCTAACGCTCTATAACAAGTGAGCAACTCTATCGAATAAGCCGGTACCAGAACATTCAACAAAGTGTCATGAGACCCAGTAAAATCAAGGCCTCCCCCAGGGCTTGTTTTTTTCATCTTAGTTGGCGTAGAGTTTGCCCACTGTGTTTGCATGGGTCGCTTGGAACCTGGACCTGGGCAGTAGCTGAAGTAGTTGCTACAACCCGTTCGACGTCTCTTAACTTTCCTGCAACCCAGCCCAGTACTCTTTCGTGTGAAAGGGGCTGTCATTAATTTTTAGCGTCAAAGGAAAGAAGAAAATGGCTGAGCGTCAGAGCGGTACCGTCAAGTGGTTCAACGACGAAAAAGGCTTTGGTTTTATCACCCCTGAAAGCGGCCCGGATCTGTTCGTGCATTTCCGCGCCATTCAAGGCAATGGCTTCAAAAGCCTGAAGGAAGGCCAGAAAGTGACTTTCGTTGCTGTGCAGGGCCAGAAAGGCATGCAGGCTGACGAAGTCCAAGCAGAAGCCTGATCCGTACCTGCGACAAAAAGCCCCTGATATGACATCAGGGGCTTTTTTATGGGCGCCATTGCGTAAACTGCGTGCTTTCTCCAGAGAGCCCTGCCATGTCCAAACCCCTGTTGAGCCCCCAGGGCGAATTCCCCGCCGTTGGCCTGGGCCGCCGCCTGGCAGCGATGTTCTACGACTTCCTGTTGTGCACCGCCTTGCTGATCGTCACCGCGTTTATCTACAAGCTGGTGTGGATCGCCTTCGTGGGCGAAGCGAAGATGCGCACACTCACCGAATCCGGCGCGCTGGACGGTGACCCGTTGCTGTCGACGATCCTGCTGTTCGTGCTGTTCGGGTTCTTCGCCAAATTCTGGACCCATTCGGGGCAAACCCTGGGCATGCAGGTATGGGGCGTGCGCGTGCAAAACGCTGACGGCTCGCGGATCAGCCTGTGGCAGGCACTGCTGCGTTTTGTGGTGTCGATAGCGTCATGGCTGTGTGTGGGGTTGGGGTTTATCTGGTCGTTGTTCGATAAACACAAACGCAGCTGGCATGACATCTATTCGGATACGCAACTGGTGCGGATCCCGAAGCCAAAGAAGTAACTCAAGCGCATCACAGATCAACTGTAGGAGCGAGCTTGCTCGCGAAAAATTCAAAGGCGCCGCGTTCATTCCGCAAGCACGCGTTATCGTTGACGTTTTTCGCGAGCAAGCTCGCTCCTACAGCAGGCAAGCCAGTTCCCACATTTTGATTTGTGTTCAGGCGTTGCCGGCCAGTTTCAACCGTGCAGCCTGGGTAAAGTCGAGCATGCGCTTGAGCGGCCGTACCGCCTGCGGAATCACCGTCGGTTCCACGAAGATCTCATTGCTGCCCTCACGCAAACACTGCAACGTACGCTCCAGCGTGTTCATCGCCATCCACGGGCAGTGCGCGCAACTGCGGCAGGCTGCACCGTTACCGGCGGTAGGTGCTTCGACGAAGACTTTGTCCGGGCACAGCTGCTGCATCTTGTAGAAGATGCCGCGGTCGGTGGCGACGATAAAGGTCTTGTTCGGCAAGCGTTGCGCCGCAGCGATCAGTTGGCTGGTGGAACCCACTGCGTCCGCCAGTTCGATCACCGAGGTCGGTGACTCCGGGTGCACCAGGATCGCCGCATCCGGGTACAGCGCTTTCATGTCTTCAAGCTGCTTGGACTTGAACTCTTCGTGGACGATGCAGGCACCGTCCCACAGCAGCATGTCGGCACCGGTCTGGCGCTGGATGTAGGTGCCCAGGTGTTTGTCCGGGCCCCAGATAATGGTCTCGCCGTTGTCCATCAGGCTTTCGACGATTTCCAGCGCGCAGCTGGAAGTCACCACCCAATCCGCCCGGGCTTTGACGGCTGCCGAGGTGTTGGCGTACACCACCACGGTGCGCTCGGGGTGCTGATCGCAGAACGCAGAAAACTCATCCACCGGGCAACCCAGGTCCAGGGAGCAGGTGGCTTCCAGGGTCGGCATCAGGATGCGTTTTTCCGGGGTGAGGATCTTGGCGGTCTCGCCCATGAAGCGCACGCCGGCAACCAGTACGGTCTTGGCCGGGTGGGCGGCGCCAAAGCGCGCCATCTCCAGGGAGTCGGAAACACAGCCACCGGTTTCTTCGGCCAGGGCCTGAATCACCGGGTCGCAATAAAAGTGGGCAACCAGCACCGCGTCCTGAGCCTTGAGCTCGGCGGCAATGGCGGTTCGCAGGCTCGCCTCTTCGGCAGCGCTGAGCACCTTGGGCTGCTTGGCATCCAGGTGAGCTTGAACCAGTAGGCGTTCGGAAATGTGCGTCATGTTCGCAAGACCTGCAGGCGCAGTAGCGCGAAAGTCGAGTGTACCACCGGCTCCGGAGCCCTTCGGGCGCCGCCGGACGAAGTGTTTTTGTTCATCAAGCACGGGTAAAGCTTAAAGCTGCGCAAGGCTACAGAATATCCAATGGATTCAAAAGCCTAATCTGGTGACCCAACAATTGCTCAATCCCTGGACGTGACACCCCGATTAGGTGAAACCCGCACAACAATCAAAACCGTCCCTTCCCCTCTCCCGCCTCTGAAAAATCAGGAATATCAGGCCCCCTCTCCCCGGCACGCACTAAATTTGTGCATTTATGCACTGAATTACGCGATTTTTCTTACGTCTTGTGTAATAAATCCTACAACGATGTAACAAACCGTCGACCACTCACTCAAGTAGGGCAATTACCGCTGAGTTCAACGCTGGCTCAGACGGAATGGATCGTGTGTATTTCTACGTTAAGGATGTCGAGTGCCAAATCTGCTCTCAACCGGACACTTGTGTTGTACCCGGAACCTGGGCATCGCCCTGCTCTGCTTGTGGGCGCTGCCCGTGGCTGGCGCCGAGGCGCCGCAGCCAGGCCAGGAAGCCCTGCGCTTGCAGCAACAACAGCAACGCGACCTGCAGCAATTACAACTGGAGCAGCGTCAACGCCAGATGCAACGTGGCAGCTTTGGTACACCCGCGGCCACACCCGCCCTGCCAACGGACATCGCCAAGGACGAACGCTGCTGGCCCTTGAGCGGTACGCGCCTGGCCGGAGTCACGCTGTTCAGCCGTGCCGAGCTGGACAAACATATCGAGCCCTACGTGGCGCCTTGCATGGGCGTCATCCAGATCAACCGCCTGCTGGCCGAGATTACCCGGCTGTATGTCGAGGCCGGTTATATCGCCAGCCGCCCCTACCTGATCAGTGCGCCCGCCGCCGGGCAACCGCTGGATATTCACGTCGAAGAAGGCTACCTGGAAGCCATCGAACTGGCCGACCAGAGCCTGCCCGTTTCATTAGGCGGGGCATTCCCCGAGATGCTCGGCAAACCCCTGAACCTGCGAGACCTGGAACAGGGCCTGGACCAGCTCAACCGCCTGCGCTCGGTGGACCTCACCGCCGACATCGCCCCAGGCAGCACAGCGGGCGCGTCGCGCATCATCCTGCGCTCGCGCAGCAGTGCCTCACGCTGGGCCCTGGGCCTGGGGGTGGATAACCTCGGCAGCGCCGGCACCGGGCGTGATCGCAATGCCATCAACTTGAGCCTGGACAGCCCGCTGCAAATAAACGACTCGCTCAACCTGAGCTTCAGCGACACGCTCAACCATGGGCCGCGCTACAGCCGCAGCCACAGCCTGTTTTATTCCATCCCCTACGGTTACTGGACCTACAGCCTGTTCGCCAGCCATGCCGAATACCGCTCGCCGTTCAAGCTCAGCCGCACCACGTTTTACAACAGTGGCCGCACCGATCAAGTCAGCCTGCGCAGCGACCGCGTGCTGTGGCGCGACCAGGGCCACCAACTGAGCGCCAACCTGCAACTGGCCTACAAAGACGTCGACAGCTACCTGCAGAAGGTACACCTGGATATCCAGAGCCCGACGCTGACTGTGGCCGAAGCGGGCCTGAACCTGTTCTGGCTCAACAGCGCGGTGTGGAACCTGGACGTCAACTACGCCCAGGGCCTGACCTGGTTCGGCGCCGATCGCGATGCCGACCAAGTGCAGAAAAACCGGCCCAAGGCGCAGTTCCACAAGTACCGCGCCAACCTCACCCAATGGCGCAACGGCCAATGGGCAGCACGACCGTGGCAATGGCAAAGCCAGCTGTCGGTGCAGTACAGCCCGGATGCATTGCCCGCCATCGAACAACTGCTGATTACCGATGACTCGGCCGTGCGCGGCTACCGCGAAAACAGTAGTTCCGGTGCCATTGGCGCCATATGGCGCAACACCTTGCGCCTGCCGCTCAACACTGACTTGCCGGTGAAACTCACCCCGCGCCTGGGCCTGGACAACGGCTGGGTCAAGCACGAACACGGCGCCCAGAGCCAACGCCTGAGCGGCGCCAGCGCAGGGCTCAACCTGAGCTGGAAGAACGTGCAGCTCGACGTCGATTACCAACGCAACCTCAACACCCCCACAGGTTTTCGCCAGGAGCCGGAGGTCTGGCTGACGCGCCTTAGCGTGCAGATATGAGCCCACACCCGTTTTTAGCCTGAGTCACCGCCGTACCTGACCACCCCAGCAGCGTTGCAACGCACAACGCGCGTTGTGGATCAGCCAACACAGAGCGAGATTATTTATGCCGACTACTCCACACAGCTTCCACCTTTCACCCCAGGGCAAACTGCGCTGGGCCATTGCCAGCCTGTTCCTGCTGCCGCAGCTCGCGCTCGCCGCAGGCTTGACCGTCGTCGAAGGCCCTGGCGGCACGCCGCAGCTGCAAAACCAGGGTGGCGTGCCCATCGTCAACATCGTCGCGCCGAATGCCGGTGGCCTGTCCCATAACCAGTTTTTGGACTACAACGTCGACCGCCAGGGTGTGGTGTTGAACAACGCCTTGCAGGCCGGCCAATCCCAACTTGCCGGGCAGCTGGCGGCCAACCCGCAGTTCCAGGGCCAGGCGGCGAGCGTGATCCTCAATGAAGTGATCAGCCGCAACGCCTCGACCCTCAACGGCGCCCAGGAGATTTTCGGCCAGGCGGCCGATTACGTGCTGGCCAACCCTAACGGCATTTCGGTGAATGGCGGCAGCTTCATCAACACGCCCAATGCCAACCTAGTGGTGGGCCGCCCTGAACTCAACGACGGCAAGCTGCAAGCCTTGAGCACCCGCGATGCCAACGGCCAACTGACAGTGCAAGGCCAGGGCCTGCAAAACCGTGAAGGCTCCATCAACCTGATCGCGCCGCGTATCGACAGCGAAGGTCGCCTTAGCGCTCGCGATCAACTGAACCTCACGGTGGGCCGCAATCAGGTCGACTTCGCCAGCGGGCAAGTGCGCCAGGTGGACCCGGCCAGCAAGACCCAGGACCAACGCATCGACGCCCGCCTGTTCGGCGCCATGCAGGCCGGGCGCATCAACATCATCAGCACCGCCGACGGCGCCGGAGTGCGCGTGGGTGGCGTGCAGGTGCAAGGCACTGACGGGGTGAAGATCAGTTCGGCAGGCGACCTCGATATCAGCGGCCAAGTGCGTGCGGACAGCCTCGACGCCACCCGCGCTGGCGTGCACAGCCGCCAGGGCGATATCGACTTGCACAGCGCCAAGGATTTGAACCTGGCCGCCACCGACGTCAGCGGGCGCAACGTCAAACTCGACGCCAGCCGCAACCTGACCCTCAGCAGCCTGGAAAGCCGCAAGCTCCAGGAAAAGCGTGAGCAGTGGAACAACAGCAACTTCCTGTTCACCTACGAAACCTACGACCGCACCACCACCGACAAAGACTCGCGCCAGCACGGCAACCAGGTCGTGGCGCAACAGGATGCGGCGCTGTCTTCCGGCGCCAACACCGAGATCAAAGCCAGCCATGTGGAAGCGGGCAACACCCTGCGCGTCGACAGCGGCGCCGACCTGCACGTTAACGCCGCCACCGAAACCCATGAAACCCACGACCAAGGCAACCATCGCAAGCACCTGTGGAAAGCCAACTGGGATCGGTCCAGCAGCGAACAACGCAGCATCACCAGCAGCCTCAAGGCCGGAAAGGCACTGGAGCTGACCAGCCAACAGAAGCTGCAATTGCAAGGCGCCGAGCTGAAAACCCCCGGCGATATTCAACTGGCCGCCCGGCACGTGGAAATCACCAGCGCCAGCCGTACCCAAAGCAGCCGCGACAACGCCTACTCCGGCGACCTCACCGGTGGCAGCTTCTTCGGCAAGAACGGCGACGGCAACCAAGGCAAGACCTTGAACACCGGTAGCAAGGTCAACGCCGACGGCAAGCTGATCGTCAAGGCCGACGACGTGCGCATCAGCGGCAGCCAGGCCCGTGGCGGCAAGCAGGCCAGTGTCATCAGCGACAAAGGCTCGCTGGTGATCGACGGCGTGCAGGACACCTCCCACGACAACCGCTACAGCAACGACAGCAAGTTCTTCGGCATCTCCAAGGATGAAAGCCGCAAGAACCTCAAGGACAGCACCGTGGTTGCCAGCGACCTGCGCTCGGACAGCAACCTCAAGCTGCAAAGTGCCCAGGACATCCGCGTCAGTGGCTCCCAGGTGTCGGCTGGCGGTGAACTGCAGGCGGATGCCAAAGGCGATGTCAAGGTCGTTGCCGCCGAGAACACCACCCATGACACCACCGGCACCCATACTCGCGGCTTCGATGGCTACGCCAAGGAAACCGAGGGTGTCAGCCGCCAGTACCGTGCGGGGTTGAGCTATGAAGACCAGCAGCAAACCCGCACGACCGACACCACCGAGCAGCAGGCTTCCAGCCTCAAGGGCGGCAGTGTCGTGGTGAAGGCCGGTGGCGATGTGAGCATCCAGGGTTCGGGCCTCAAGGCAACCGCAGGCGATGCCACCGTCAGCGGCAAGAACGTCGAGCTGTTGGCCGCCCACGACAAGCGCACCGAAGCCGTCGACAAAACCACCAGCGGCGGCAGTTTCTACTACACCGGCGGCATCGATCGCGCAGGCAGTGGCGCGCAGTTCAGCCACCAAAGCAGCCAAGACACCGCTGAAAAAACCACCGCGCACACCAGCACCGTGGCCGCGACCGGCAAGCTGACCATCAACGCTGGCGACACCTTCACCAGCGAGGGTGCACAGGCCAAGGCCGGCGCCGAGCTGCAGGTCAACGCGGGCCAGATCAACAACCAGGCTGCCCATTCCACCGAGACCAGCACCCACAAGGAAAACGGCTGGACCGCCGATGTTGGCGCCAATGTGGAATACAAAGGCATTACCCGCCCGATCGAAAAAGCCGTCGAGGGCGTGGCCCAGGCCAAGTTTCATCAGCCCGGTTTGCTGGACGCGTTCGAGCAACCCAATGTCGGCCTGGATGTGGAAGTCGGCCACACGAACAAAACCGGTACAACGCAGGACAGCACCGCCGTGGTCAGCCAGTTCAGTGGCGCCACGGTACAGGTCAATGCAGCCGGCACGTTGCAGGACGAGGGCACCCAGTACCGCGCCACCGAGGGCGGCCTGAACATCAAGGCGGGCGAGCACCTTGCCACGGCAGCGGCCAACACCCACAGCAGCAGCGAGCAAGGCGTGGACGCCAAGGCTGGCGTGCGGGTCTATACCACCACCGGTGAAGACGTGAATGTGCGCGGCAGCGGCCTGGGCGGCAGCAGCGATGTGCGCGAGTCCACCAGCACGGCGGTGGTCGGCAGCTATGTGGCCAGCCAAGGCGTGAGCATCGAGGCCAAGGGCGATGCCCGTTATGAAGGCAGCCAGTTCGACGGCGGCCAGGCCGGGGTCAACCTCAAGGCCGGCGGTGAGCTGGCGCTCAATCAGGCCACCAACACCCAGAGCAAAAACAGCAGCACGCTGCGCGGCAACGGCTCACTGACGGTGGGCACCGCGCCCGGCGCCAATGGCAGCAACGTCAACCTCGGTGCCGGCGTGCAGCTGGATAACAAGCGCCTGGATACCCAGGACAGCCAGGCCCGTGTCGCCACGATTCAGGGCAGCGGCCCCGTACAGCTCAGCAGCGGCGCTGACATGACCCTGCAGGGCACGCAGATCGGCAGCACGGGCGCGAAGGCTGGCGATATCAGCCTCAATGCCGGTGGCAAGCTGGACCTGCAAGCCGCCACCGACAGCCACGTCAGCAACGGCAGCAACCTGGGCGGCGGCCTGACCCTCGGTGCCGGCAAGACCAGCAGCGCCGAAAGCAGCAGCAAGACCGGCAGCCTCAGCGCCAATTTCAACATCGGCAAAGTGGCGGAAAACGACCAGAGCGCCATCGTCGGGCAGTTGCACAGCACAGGCAAGGTCAGCCTCACCAGCGGTGCTGAGGCAACCGATGCCATCCACTTGCAGGGCACTCAGGTCAGCGCAGCCAGCGTTAGCCTGGACGCGCAAAACGGCGGCATCCTGCAAGAGTCCGCACAATCGACCCAAACCCATAACAACTGGGGCGTCACCCTGGGCGCAGGCGCCAGCATCGGCAAAACCACCTTGGCCGACGTCGGTGAACATGAGACACCCAAAACCCAGCGCGGCATCAATGCGCGGGCCACGGTCGATGTGGATCACCTGCAAGGCACCACCCAGCACAACAGCCTGATCACAGCGGGTGACGTCACCCTCAACAGTGCCGGCGATACCCATCTGGCCGGAGCGCGTATCGACGCCGACAAGGTGCACGGCACGGTGGGCGGCGACCTCGTCGTCGAAAGCCGTAAGGACCACGTCAACAGCACCCAGGTGAATGTCGACGCCAGGCTGGATGTCGAGAAGAACCAGCCGGGGGTGGTCGATAAACTGGCCAAAACCACCGGCCCGCTCAAGGACAAGGTACAAGCCAAGGCTGAAGGCGCGTTCGACAAGCATCGCGACAAGCTGGAGAACGTCGTCGACAAGGGCACCGGGCACCTGGCTTCGGCCAAGGACAGCGTGGTCAACAGCGTGGTCAATGCCAAGGAGCGCCTGGGCGAAAAACTCACCCGCAGTGGCAGCTACGACGTGAACCCAGAGCCCCGTGGCGCCTTCGGCACTCGCGTGGACAAGGCCAAGGCTTACCTGGCAGACAAGACCGATGCCCTGGGCACGCGCTTGTCTGGCTTCAAGGATAAGGTCTGGCCAAAAACCAGCGACAGCTACACCGTCAGTGGCAAAGACACCACCGGCAGCACGGTGGCCAATACTGCCGAGAACGTGTTGTTCGGTGACAAGAGCGGCAACACCAGCTACACGCCGACCTTGTATCTGGATGTCAGTCATGTGGTCAAAGACAGCGTCACCCAGGCGTCAGGCATTCGCGCAAGCCAGGGCGTCAACCTGCAGGTCAAGGGTGATACGCAGCTCACGGGCGCGCGGATCAGTGCGCCCAATGGCAAGGTCGAGCTGGGTGGCTCCAAGGTGACCGCAACCACACTGGCCGGCAGCGACTACCGTGCCGATGTCGGGCTGAACGTTTCGAAGTCACCGGTCAACCTGGCCCTGGGTGCCAAGGACGAACTGACCCAGAAACACGACGACGCCACGCGCAAGGACCAAGCCTTCAACCTGGGCCCGCTGCGCGCGGGTGGGCACAGTGAAAGCCAGGCCTTGCAGGCGGGGATTGATCAGGCCATCAACTAAAGGGTAATGCCCACCCCACTGTAGGAGCGAGCTTGCTCGCGAAGAACGTCAACGATGACGCTGGCATGCTGAAAGTACGCGGCGTCCTCTGGTTTTTCGCGAGCAAGCTCGCTCCTACACATCAGTTGAAGAGCGCCTGTACGTTCTTCATCGCATCATCGGCAAAGCCTTGCAGGAAGGCTTCGAACGCCGGTACGTCTTCCTTGCCGCCCGTGTAGGGCTGGCCAATGATGGTCCAGGTCGCCAGGCTCTGGGTCGGGCCTTGTGGCACCACCTCCATCAGCGCCCACAGGTTGCCAATGTTCAGTGAGGTGTAAATCAGCGACCAGGTCATGGTCATGGCTTGGTCGTCATGGCTGTTGAGTTGCTCAATCACCACATTGCCGTCCTTGAACAACTTCTTGCGCACCGAACGCACGCCCTCGCCGGTCATTTCGATATGGGACAACGCAGGAATAAACTTCGCAAAACCGGCGAAATCGCCGACCACATTCCACACACTGCGAGCATCGCCGTTCACGCTGACGCTGGCGACGACGGGGCTGCCCACCGGGTTGCGGACCAGAGTATTGGGTTGTTGCATGAGAGAGCTCCTTTTTTCCGAGGGGCGGATAGTGGGCTCCTACCCAACGCAGTGAGCTGTACACATTCAACACCTGCTTGGCGTGGTTATGCGTTTTTGGCTGACTGCCGTAATGCCAGGGCCGCGACACCGCACACAATCAACGCGACACAGGCCACGTAGAACGCATCGCTGTAGGCCATCAGGTACGCCTCGCGCCGCACGGTGTGGATCAAGCCGTCGATCACCTGCTGTTGAGCGGGTAATAGCGGGTTGAAGATGAAAGCCCCGCTGTCAGCCATGCTGGCGTGCAGGCGTTCCTGCAAGGACGGGGAAAACAGCGTGATCGACTCCCCTACCCGCTCAGAGTGAAAGCGCTCGCGCATAGCCACAATCTGCGTCAGACCTGCCGTGCCCACGGCGCCCCCCAGGTTACGCAGCATGGAGAACAAGGCCGAGGCCGAGCCGGCTTCGTCCTTGGCCAGGCCAGACACCGCCAGTACGGAAAGCGCCACCATGATCAGCGGCTGGCCGATGCCCCGTACCACGGTGGACGGAATAATCACGTTGGCGGCACTGTCCACGTCCAGGTGCGCGCCGAGATAGCACCCCAGGGCCATGATGAAAAAGCCACTGGCGACCATCAGTTTCGGGTTGAGCCACTGCATCAGGCGCGGTATGAACGGCGCCAGTACCAGTTGCACCATGCCGTAGGCGATCAGGCTGATGCCAATCTCCCGAGCGTTGTAGCCCTGCAATTGGGACAGGTAATTGGGCACCAGGAACACCAGGCCGAAGGTGGCCGCGCCGAAGATAAACATCGCTGCGCTGGCCACGCCGAAGTTGTAGCGCTTGAGCAGGCGCAGGTTGATGAAGGAGCGGCTGCCATACAACTGCGACAGCACGAAGTACACCAGGGCAACACCGGCAATCAGTGACATCCACACAATGAAATCGGAGCCGAACCAGTCCTTGCGGCCGCCCTCTTCCAGCACGATCTGCAAGCCACCCAGGCCGACGATCATGGCGATGATCCCGCCCCAGTCGCCGCGTTTGAGCAGGCTCAACTGCATGGGTTTGGCATCGATCGACCATGCCACCGCCAGCAGCAAGAGAATGCCGGGAGCCAGCTGCAGGTAAAAGATCCAGCGCCAGGAATAGGCATCGGTCAGCCAGCCGCCAATGGACGGCCCGGCGGCCTGGGCGACGCTGTTGGACAGCGCGAACAAGGCCATGCCCATCGCGACCTTGCTGGGCGGTAGCTCGGTGATGATCAACTGGAATGACAAGGGGATCAGCACTGCGCCCGCAGCGCCCTGGATCACCCGAATGATGATCATCACTTGCAGGTTGGGCGCCCAGGAGCAGGCAATCGACGCCACCAGAAACACAAACGAGCCAGCCATCACCCACCGGCAACTCGGCATTGAGTTGGGGCACCCCTTCACAAGTCGCGGCGCCAGTGCCCTGGTCCAGATCAGCCACGCCGGTGAGCATTGCCAGCTCGTACAACGCGGCTTGTCGACGCGCCTCCAGCATTGGCAACAGCGCCTGGGTTTCGCCTTGCAGGGCGTGCATGCGGCTGTATTCAAGGTCGGTCACCACACCGGCCTGACGCTGACGATCAATCAATGCCAGGCTGCGCCCGACCACTTCCAGCGAGTGGCGCTGGACCTTGGCACGCGCACCCAGCGCGCAGGCATTCACGTAGGCGCGAGTGGTTTGGGCCGCGACTGTGATGCGCAGCAAATCTTCGGCAGCCTGCGCCGCCGCGGCTTGCACCTGAGCCCGTTCAATGGTGCGCTGAACCTGGCCCCAGACATCCACTTGATAAGCCAGTTCGAAGCCTGGGTTGAACGCCCATTCTGAAGGCGCATGGCTGTCGGTGGCTTTGGCCAGAGTCTGGTCATCGGCGGTCTTGCCGTAAGCGGCGCCCAATGACGCCTGGGTAGACGGCCAGCGCTCGGCATCGGCCTGCATGATGCCGGCCAGCATCGCCTGCACATGGGCCTGGGCCGCTGCCAGGTCGCGGTTGTGCAACAACGCCTTTTGCACCAGCGCATCAAGTTGCGGATCGTTGTACAGCTGCCACCAACGCTCGGGCAATGCTTGGGCCGACACGCCTTGCGGCAGGCGACTCAGGGCATTGATGCGTTCCGGATGTGGCTGTGCCGGTGTATGGGCGATCCACGACGAACACCCTGCCAACAACGCCACCGCCACACCGAGCAGCGAGAGACGGCCATGCCGTGGGAAAAAAGAAGGCGAACCCATCGAAGAAATCCAGAAAGCCAAGTAGAAACGCAGGGTAAAAGCGCAACGGGGTGCGCATCTCCCGAGTTCTGGACAACCATCGTTTTGATTGGGACAAAGTGCAGGTCTGTAGGAGCGAGCTTGCTCGCGAAAAACGTCAACGATAACGCAGCGCTCTCAGGTTTTTCGCGAGCAAGCTCGCTCCTACACGGGCATGGGCAAGCCCCCACATTTGGACCGAGACTAGAAGGGAAGCCTGTCGCCGACTCAAGTCAGACCAGTCGACAGTGACTCGGGGTGTAACCCAGGGTGCGCTTGAACATCGCGGTAAATGCACTCGGGCTTTGGTAACCGTGCTCCAAGGCCACCTCCAAAATGGAGGCACCACTGGCCAGCCGCTGCATGCTGAGCAGCAACCGCGTGCGCTTGCGCCACTCGCCATAACTCATGCCCAGCTCTTTCTGAAACAACCGCGCCTAGGTGCGCGAACTCATATTCAGTTGCGCCGCCCAACACTCCAGTTTCGACTCTTGGGAAGGGTTGTCGATAAAGTCCGCGCACAACGCCTTTAGCCGTGGCTCATCCGGAATCGGCACATGCGCCAACACCCGCTGCGCGCGGTCAAGCTCCGAGAAAATCAGCTCGACAATCTGCACATGACGCAACGACACCGCCTGGCTGCCATGCTCATCGCCCGCAGCCACAATCAGCTCGCGCAGCAAGGGCGAAACCCTGATCACCTCACACGCCTGCGCCAACCGACCGTGCGCCCCCGGCGAGATCAACAAAGTGCGCATACGCACCTCGCCGGTCATACGGATCTGATGCTCGATTGCCGGTGGCACCCACAGGGCGTGCCCGGAAGGCAACACCCAGGTCGCCTGCTGCACCGACACCAGCATCACACCGTTGATGGCATAGACCAATTGGCCCTCGTCATGTCGATGGGCAGGCACGATGTCGCCGTGAAGATAGTTACCGGCGAGGGCTGCCAAGGGGGTATGCGCGTTCATCTCAGGAGGCCACCGCAGCGTTCGCTCGTCGTGAGTGTCGGAAATTGCAGGAAGAGGCTGTGAGCATCGTATCGTTCCTCCTTTTTAGGACAAACCGCCGGGTACGCGGGGCGTTCGTGAGCACGGAAAATAAACCGCACATCAGAAAAATGCATAAATGCATATAATCGCCTTGCAAATAAAACTGTACGGATACACAGTATTGGCAGGCTTCATCTTATGCCGATTATTCGCTACCAACGAGCAGCGCGGCGAGGCCGAATCAGAGGGGTAATTCCCAACCATTGACCGAAATATATATCGATAAGGATATCGACTCATGACTATCGTTCTTCCACCAATCGTCGTCACGGCCACCGAGCCTGGTTACCCGGCCAATCCAGGAGGCCTGCCGTTTCCTGCGCCGAACCCGGCAGTTGTGTTCCAAGGGCAGATGCTGGAACGCTTTGCTTATTATCGCCAAGGGCTATGGCGCGAGATGCTAATCAAAATCGCCAACGAGCAGGTCACTTGGGGGATGACCGGTGGGCCAGCGCCAGGGATCGTCCATGACTTGCAATCGGTGCCGTTTGCAGACAGCTACCTTTACTTTAATCCGGGTCTGACTTCTGGTCATGGTCTCAATTACGCCCAGCAATATTTCCATTCAGGTGGCGTAACCTCCTCCCCAGGCCTATCGGGCGGTGACCTGACTCCGGTCGCAGCCGTTGGACATTTTCTTTATGGCAAAGGCACTCCAACCGAGACCTCAATCAACCTGTTCGGGCTGAACTCACCGGGCATCTCAAGTGCTGTGTTCAATGATGTTCTAGCCACAGCGCCAATTGGAACGTCGCCGATTTCCATTGGCAACATTCCTTTTACCCCAGACGCTACGTCCTGGCAGCTTGCAACATGGATAGACAATCTTTCCCTGACCTTGCAAGGCACCCTCAATAAGAGTCCGGACGGTAGTTATCAATTTACCGGCTCCGTGTCCGCAGCCAACCACACGTACGATTCGATGCCTGCCGGTTTTAAAGCGGCCATCGGCGAAGCGGCTGCTAACACGCTTCAAAGCGTACTGGACGCTCATGGCGCTATGCCCTTTGAGGTTGTGATAAAAGGCGAAACCGCAGTTACCGTTACAAAAGAACTCACACCCGACGAAAAGGCTGCCTATACAGATGCTGTCAGCTTCGTATCGACTGCCAATGAACACATGCTTCAAAAATATGGTGCCAACTTGAGCAAAGTCGCCCAAGACATGCAAGCTGAAATCTCTGGCAAGAAAATCAGAAGTTATGCAGAGGCAATGGCCACCTTTGAGAAAGTCAGCGCCAACCCCAGAATGAAATTGAATGCGTTGGACACGCAAGCAGTAGTCGATGCGCTAAATGCTCTGGATAAAGCGACGTTCGCGGATAACATCACCCGTTTGGGGAAAGCATTCGGTGTAGTCGGTAAAGTAGTACAAGCAGAAGCCATCCGAGAAAAAACCGTCTCCGGTTTTCAAACCGGCGACTGGAAGCCTCTCATGCTTGAGCTTGAAGCAATGGCGGTCGGCACCGGTGCGGGAATTTTGGTCGCCACCAGCATGGCGTTCTTTTTCCCCGTTTTTGCGTCGGCTGCCGCAGGAGTCGTCGTGGTTGCCTTGATGATGGCAGCAACGGCTGCCTATTTTGATGCTGCCAAGGTCGATGAGATCAACAACATGATTCTTAACTAAAACAAAGGGTCCGGGCAGGCCGAGCCTTGTCCGGACCCAAGCGTGTTAGCATTAAAAATCGTACATCAGGACTCCAAAAAATGAACAAAAAAATCAAACAATCCATACCGCTGCCCTATTTGTTCATTGCACTAACCATGGCACCTATATTTCTCATAGCTTTTTTCTTTCCTGCAAACGCTACATCCGCGCCCTTCACAAGGATTGAAAGTTTCATAAACACCTACCTGCTCGGTCTGGTAGGGTTTTGGTCGTCTAACTTCCCTTTCAGCTCCAAGGTCATAACAAACTACATTGGCTTGCTCGGCCCGATATTTGCGGCAATCTTTTTCTTGAAGGTACGCAAGGGGATGGTCATCGATGCTGATCAATATGCAACCATGACAATCACCAAATATCTATTCAGCTCAGTAGTTTTATTGTGCTTTATCTACATGATTGTATCCGTGAGCTATTTTTACCCGCACGACCTAGCCGCTCACAATTTGAAATGGGGGTTATTCGGGAAAAACATACTTACCTATGCGCTTTTTTCCTCGGGCATGCTATTCATTACCTACTTCATTACTTTGATTTTATATTTCACACTCCTATACATACCAAAAATATTGATAAATAGAAATAAAGGACTTTAGCTTCACGCCCTTATGCAAAAAAACTATTTTATTTTACAGGGACTCATTCACTGTCTCTAAAAGGCCTTGCCAAAAACTTAAATATCAACAGATACATCTGCGGCCAGTTCTGCCATTTGGATACCATAGCGTTCCTGAGCCTCTTTATAACTCAGCTCACCTTTTTCGACCTGGTCGACGAGCGACAATTTAAAAGTCAGCGGGTAGACTTTCTGGCCGTTGACCTCGGCTTCCTCCATCCACACGATGTCGTGGGTCAGTGCCGCGACTTGTTCGGCGGTCAGCGACACGCCCAGTTGCAGGTTGAGGGAGTTCTTGTTTGAATCATTTTTGAAGACGTAATGCCGTATTCCCGAGCTTCGGACTTTTCCCACGACCTGACGAGGTTGAGCCATAGGAAGTAACTTGGCTAGGATTCGCCGTCGCAGTAAATCCTGTGGCCGGGTGTCGCAACCTGAAGTAGTCTGAGGCGCGGTAGCGCCATAGCTCTGTAGCAGGCGCTTTTTTATGCCTGCTTACCGCATCTATGGTGGGCCGTGTGAGGCGGGCTTTTGCCCGGCCGGTACCCTCGGACACCGGTTTGCGACCCTCGCACGGTCCACCACCCACTCGTGTCGCAACGAAGGTGGTGGTCCCTTAACTGTCTGAGGATCGAGTGGATGTCTTCTACAAATCGAAACTGTCGAGAGATTGAAGTAAAAACCGTGATGGGTTTTTCGCCCTCTGCCGTCAACGCTAATTCAATGTGTGGTACATGGGAGTGTCGCTCATGAAAACACAAGTGAATGATGATTTGCCTACCAGCGTTTTCAATGTAAGGCCAGACTTGAGCTCCGAAGAAGCGTTAGTGAATGCAAGTGAGCTTTTGGCCTCGGCGTCAGCCATGGCTAATGAACAGGCGTTTTCCTCAAGCGGATCACAGCGGCTTCAAACCTTCGGGTTGGCCCAGTTAATCGAAAGCGCGCACCTTTTAGTAAACAAAAAAAGGGGACAGATTTGAATGGCACTTACTTAACCTTCTTCGGGTGTCCATTTCTCCTGACCTCGGCCCTAGCCGCCGAGCGCGCCTGCATCAGCATCGGGTAAGGCTTGGGCCTTCGTTTTATGGCGCGAGGCTCAATCCGTCCCGGCCGGTTTCCGACACGTTTCCTGGCGATCAACCTGAGTAAATTCGGTACCCCATCGTCTTGTTCGTCGGCACCGTACTGCTGCATCGCAAGGCATAATTGGAGGCTATGTTTAAAGCTAAGCTCACGTGGCAAACAATCCGCTAACAGCGCTGATTGGGCCATGATCATCCGAATCAAATTATGCGCTAGCAGATACACCCA
>NZ_QODJ01000045.1:0-52602 GCF_009935965.1 Pseudomonas sp. L13 | reverse complement strand
GTAGGTCATCGTCAAGATTAAATTCCGAAACCCCAATTGCGAAAGCAGTTGGGGTTTTGTTTTGGGCGCTCGAAAAGCTTGTGGAGCGTTGATCAAGACTGATATCCAGCCTTTCTATGCAATGACCCTGCGCATGGCTATCATGCGTGCCTCATTCTGAGGCGATATGTGCATGCTGACGTTGTTGAAACTTCTGAAAGATGGTCAGTTCCATTCTGGAGAAGCGCTCGGCGCTGCCTTGGGCGTTAGTCGCAGTGCCGTGTGGAAGCAGCTTCAGCATCTTGAGGCAGAATTGAATCTCCCCATTCATAAGGTGCGGGGTCGCGGATATAGATTGGCTGCGCCATTGGTGTTTTTGAATGCGCAGGAGATTTCTCTGGGCACGACTTCCTTGGCTTGGCCCGTTCACATTTTCGACTCCGTTGATTCCACTAATGCTGAGGCTTTACGTCTTATCGGTGCGGGCAGTGCGGCTCCTTTTGTTGTGCTGGCGGAGCAGCAGACGGCCGGTAGGGGGCGACGAGGCCGCAAATGGGTCAGTCCATTTGCGCAAAACGTTTACTACAGCCTGGTATTGCGTATTGAAGGCGGTCTGCGGCAACTGGAAGGGCTGAGTCTGGTGGTGGGGCTGGCAGTCCTGCAGGCTCTGCGTGAGTCGGGTGTGCGGGGCGCAGCTTTGAAGTGGCCAAACGACGTCCTGGTTGGGCAAAAGAAAATCTCAGGCATCTTGCTTGAGTTGGTGGGAGATCCCGCAGATATCTGTCACGTTGTGCTAGGGATAGGTATCAATGTGAATATGCAGAAGGCTGTAGAGGTTGATCAGCAATGGACATCGATGCAGCTCGAGGCTGGCTCTCCTGTGGATCGTAATCACCTGGTGGCGCGTCTGGGTTTGCAACTACAAGCCTACCTGGACCGACACAAGGCTGCGGGTTTTGCAGGGTTGCAAGACGAATGGGAGCAGCATCACGCTTGGCAGGGGAAGTCCGTTTCGCTTATCGCGGGCGTCAATCAGATTGATGGAGTTGTGCTGGGCGTGGATCGTCAGGGCGCCTTGCGTTTGGATGTCGGTGGCGTTGAGAAAATATACAGCGGTGGTGAGTTAAGCCTGAGGTTGCGTGATGATTCTTGAGCTCGACTGTGGAAATAGCTTTATCAAATGGCGTGTTCTTGAGTTGAGTGAGGCAACTGTTCGCGCGGAAGGCATCGCAGGTTCGGATATCGCGCTGATCGATAGTTTGGTGGCTTTGCCTGGTCTATTGCTCACGCGTTGTCGGTTGGTGAGTGTTCGCGCGCTTGAGGAGACCGATAAGCTGATAGCTGCCTTGGTAGCGGCATTTGGCGTTGCTGTTTCCTGCGCCACCTCTGCTCAAGAAATGGGCGGAGTGCGCAATGGCTACGACGACTTCCAGCGCCTGGGGATGGATCGATGGCTGGCCATGCTAGGCGCGTTCAAGTTGGCGTCAGGTGCATGCTTGGTACTCGACTTTGGTACAGCGGCAACAGCAGATTTTATTGGTCCGGACGGTGGCCACCTGGGTGGGTTTATTTGCCCGGGTATGCCGCTTATGCGTAATCAACTGCGAACCCATACCCGCAAGATACGCTATGACGACGCGGCCGCTGAGCGGGCTCTGGAGCGTCTCTCTCCTGGTCGAACGACCGTAGAGGCTGTCGAGCGTGGTTGTACGCTCATGCTTAGAGGGTTCGTGCTGACACAGCTCGAGTTGGCGCGAGGCTATTGGGGGGAGGATTTCACGGTCTTCCTCACTGGGGGCGATGCCGACCTGGTCAGGGATGCTGCGCCTCAGGCTCGGCTGGTCCCGGACCTGGTGTTTGTTGGTTTGGCGATGGCGTGTCCTTTGTCTTGAGGTGATTATGCGCTGGCTGTTTTTGCTTTTACTGGTTCTCAATGTGTTCTATTACGTCTGGCATCAGCAAGAGGCGCCATTGCGGGCCAAGGATGTCACGCCCTTGAGTCTCCATCGGGGAGCGCAGCAAGACATTCGCCTCTTGAGTGAGTCGGCAGACACGGTGCCTCGGCGCGATCGAGTGAGGCCGGCCGAGGCGCAAAATACCTGCTTATACATCGGTGGTCTCTCGGATCGACGCCAAGCCTCCTCTCTCGAGCAGAGGCTCACGAGCCTGGACATCAAGGTCAAGGTCCAGTTGCTGAACGCACCGGACGCCTCGGGTTATTGGTTGCGCGTAGCCCCTGAGAGCCGTCGCCTGGCTGACGATCTGCCCTTTGAAAGCCTTGCTAATGAATTCAATGAGTTAAAACATAAAATAATGCTGTGTGAAGGCATTGCAACTCTCGAATAGTTTGCATAGAATGGCGCCCGCTTCGCAGTGAAGACCTTTAAGGGCTACAGTGCAAAGCTACCGTCAATGCAGCTAACCTCATAATTTAAATGAGAAAATGCTTGACAGAAGGTCGGCGTGATGTAAAATGCCGGCTCGCTTAGGAGGGGTTCCCGAGCGGCCAAAGGGATCAGACTGTAAATCTGACGTCTACGACTTCGAAGGTTCGAATCCTTCCCCCTCCACCATTTTTAGCGTGAGCTGCAAGCTCCGCGGGTATAGTTTAGTGGTAGAACCTCAGCCTTCCAAGCTGATGATGCGGGTTCGATTCCCGCTACCCGCTCCAAGTTTGCAGGTTGTGCAAGGTGTTTCGCTCTTGTAGCTCAGTTGGTAGAGCACACCCTTGGTAAGGGTGAGGTCAGCGGTTCAAATCCGCTCAAGAGCTCCATATAACAAGGCAGATATGAAAATATCTGCCTTTGTTTTAACAGCTGCCTCGGCTTGAATGTTGTTCAATGTTTCAGGTCTCGTGGGGTTGGTTGTTGTAAAGTCTTTTTCAGGCCTGCATAATGGTCGGCCTGATTTTGTTTTAGGTCAGTAGCTCAATTGGCAGAGCGACGGTCTCCAAAACCGTAGGTTGGGGGTTCGATTCCCTCCTGACCTGCCAGATTCACGTGGTGTGTCTGGCTTTCTTTTCACAGGATCTTCATAGATGACTCCTAAGGCTGAAGCTCAAAGCTCTCGTTTCGATCTGGTAAAGTGGCTCGCTGTAGTCGCCTTGGTGGTCGTAGGCGTTGTTGGCAATCAGTACTATTCTGCTTCGCCGATCCTGTACCGTGTACTCGCTTTGCTTGCCCTTGCTGCTGTAGCTGCCTTTGTAGGCCTGCAGACTGCCAAAGGCAAGTCCTTCGCGGTACTGGTTAAGGAGGCTCGCACCGAAATCCGTAAAGTCGTTTGGCCGACTCGCCAAGAAACCACGCAGACCACATTGATTGTCGTGGCTGTTGTTCTGGTTATGGCGTTGCTGTTGTGGGGGCTTGATTCCCTGCTCGGCTGGCTTGTTTCCTTGATTGTTGGCTAAGGGTGTCCCGTGGCTAAGCGTTGGTACGTTGTGCATGCTTACTCGGGTTACGAGAAGCATGTTATGCGCTCTTTGCTGGAGCGCGTAAAGCTGGCAGGCATGGAAGATGGCTTCGGCGAAATTCTGGTTCCCACTGAAGAAGTGGTTGAAATGCGGAATGGGCAGAAGCGCAAGAGCGAACGCAAGTTCTTCCCTGGCTACGTGCTGGTACAGATGGACATGAACGAAGGTACTTGGCACTTGGTCAAGGATACCCCTCGCGTCATGGGCTTCATTGGCGGTACTGCCGATAAGCCTGCTCCGATCACCGACAAAGAGGCGGAAGCAATTCTGCGTCGTGTTGCTGACGGTAGCGACAAGCCCAAGCCGAAGACGTTGTTCGAGCCGGGTGAGGTTGTTCGCGTTACAGACGGTCCGTTCGCTGATTTCAACGGTACGGTCGAAGAAGTTAACTACGAAAAGAGCCGGATCCAAGTGGCAGTGCTCATTTTCGGTCGCTCTACTCCGGTAGAGTTGGAGTTCAGCCAGGTCGAGAAGGTCTAGCTGGGCAAGCATCCCAACCCCGCAGCCTCGGCTGTGGGGTTTTGTCGTCACTGGGATAAACGCGCAAGTAACCGGGGAGCCTTTCGAGGCGTTTGAACCCGTAATTGGAGTGCCTCATGGCCAAGAAGATTACCGCTTACATCAAGCTGCAAGTGAAGGCCGCTCAGGCCAACCCTAGCCCACCCGTCGGTCCAGCTCTGGGTCAGCACGGCGTGAACATCATGGAATTCTGCAAGGCCTTCAACGCCCGTACTCAGGGTCTTGAGCCAGGTCTGCCGACTCCAGTGATCATCACTGTATACAGCGACCGTAGCTTCACCTTCGAAACCAAGTCGACCCCGGCTTCGGTTTTGCTGAAGAAAGCTGCCGGTCTGACTAGCGGTTCCGCTCGTCCTAACACCGTTAAGGTTGGCACTGTAACCCGTGCTCAGCTGGAAGAAATCGCGAAAACCAAAAACGCGGATCTGACTGCAGCTGATATGGATGCAGCCGTGCGTACCATCGCCGGTTCTGCTCGTAGCATGGGCCTTAACGTGGAGGGTGTGTAATGGCTAAGCTGACCAAGCGCCAAAAGGCTATCGCCGGCAAAATCGAAGCAGGCAAGTCCTACAACTTCGTAGACGCTGCTGCCCTGCTGACCGAGCTGTCGACTGTCAAGTTCAGCGAGTCTGTTGACGTTGCTGTAAACCTGGGTGTTGACCCACGTAAATCCGACCAGGTCGTTCGTAGCGCTACTGTGCTGCCACACGGTACTGGCAAGACTGTACGTGTTGCTGTCTTCACCCAAGGCCCAGCTGCTGAAGCTGCTCTGGCCGCTGGTGCTGATCGCGTTGGCATGGACGACCTGGCTGCCGAAATGAAAGGCGGCGACCTGAACTATGACGTCGTAATTGCTTCCCCGGATGCAATGCGCGTTGTAGGTCAGTTGGGTCAGATCCTCGGTCCACGTGGTCTGATGCCTAACCCTAAAGTCGGCACCGTAACCCCAGACGTAGCTACCGCGGTTAAAAACGCCAAGGCTGGTCAGGTTCGTTATCGCACCGACAAAAACGGCATCATTCACACCTCCGTTGGCAAAGTCGGCTTCGATGCCGTCAAGCTGAAGGAAAACGTTGAAGCCCTGATCGCTGATCTGAAGCGTATCAAGCCTGCTTCCTCGAAAGGTATCTACGTCAAGCGCGTTACCCTGAGCACCACTATGGGCCCAGGTCTGGTCATCGACCAAGGCTCGCTGGACGTATAAGACATAAATTGGCGCAAGTAATTGCGCCAATTGAAAGATTGGGGTCCCTGCCTGGCGGGGGCTATCCAAGACCGTAGGCGACGCAAGTCTTAAACCAACAAGCCTACGCAGATGGTGCTCCCGGTTCCTTACCGAATCAGACACCAAAACGACATCAGGCCTAGGCCAGATGAAACGGTAACAAGCAGGAGTTAAACCCGTGGCAATTAATCTCGAAGACAAGAAGGCCATCGTCGCTGAAGTCAACGAGGCTGCCAAAGCTGCTCTGTCCGCTGTCGTGGCTGATGCCCGTGGTGTGACAGTAGGCGCTATGACCGGACTCCGTAAAGAGGCTCGTGAAGCTGGCGTGTACGTACGTGTTGTACGTAACACCCTGCTCAAGCGCGCCGTTGCTGACACTGAATACAGTGTTCTCAACGACGTGTTCACCGGCCCGACTCTGATCGCGTTCTCTAAAGATCATCCAGGCGCTGCTGCCCGTTTGTTCAAAGAATTCGCCAAGAGTCAGGATAAGTTCGAGATCAAGGCAGCTGCGTTCGAGGGCAAGTTCCTCGCAGCTAACCAAATCGACGTACTGGCAACACTGCCGACCCGTAACGAAGCTATTTCGCAGCTGATGAGCGTGATTCAAGGCGCTACCAGCAAGCTGGCTCGTACTCTGGCTGCAGTTCGCGAGCAAAAAGAAGCTGCCGCAGCCTAAGGCTGAGCAAATTCTCTCGCGTATTTTTGTTTATTTCGATGGCCGCGTAGGCCGTCCCCCAATTCAGGAAATACAGCAATGTCTATCTCTCAAGACGATATCCTCAACGCCGTAGCTGAAATGTCGGTTCTGCAGGTTGTTGAGCTGATCAAAGCTTTCGAAGAAAAATTCGGCGTTTCCGCTGCCGCTGCTTCCGCTGGCCCAGCTGTTGCTGCTGTCGCTGCTGAAGAGCAAACCGAATTCAACGTCATGCTGCTGGAAGCTGGCGAGAAGAAAGTAAACGTGATCAAGGCAGTACGTGAACTGACCGGTCTGGGCCTGAAAGAAGCCAAGGCTGTAGTTGACGGCGCTCCTGCCCAGGTTCTGGAAGCTGTGTCGAAAGACGCCGCTGACAAAGCCAAAGCTACTCTGGAAGAAGCAGGCGCTAAAGTCGAGCTGAAGTAAGCATCGACCTTGCGTCTCCAGCCCAAGCGTTAAGCTGAAGGCTGATGGCTGGTGGCTCTTGCCACCGGCCTTTTTCCGTTCTTGGCTGTCGACTCGGTCGCCGCCATTAACGCGCTGTAGCCACCCGAAGCGGTGGTGCAAACCATGGGGTTTGCAAGATTTTCTGGCTGCTCCCGTCGGAGGGGCCAAACAAGCAGGTGACCAAGCTGGGGAACGCTGATGGCTTACTCATATACTGAGAAAAAACGTATCCGCAAGGACTTTAGCAAGTTGCCGGACGTCATGGATGTCCCGTACCTTCTGGCTATCCAGCTGGATTCGTATCGTGAATTCTTGCAGGCGGGAGCGACCAAAGATCAGTTCCGCGACGTGGGCCTGCATGCGGCCTTCAAATCCGTTTTCCCGATCATCAGCTACTCCGGCAATGCTGCGCTGGAGTACGTCGGTTATCGCCTGGGCGAACCGGCATTTGATGTCAAAGAATGCGTGTTGCGTGGCGTTACGTACGCCGTACCTTTGCGGGTAAAAGTCCGTCTGATCATTTTCGACAAAGAATCGTCGAACAAAGCGATCAAGGACATCAAAGAGCAAGAAGTCTACATGGGCGAAATCCCATTGATGACTGAAAACGGTACCTTCGTAATCAACGGTACCGAGCGTGTAATCGTTTCCCAGCTGCACCGTTCCCCGGGCGTGTTCTTCGACCACGACCGCGGCAAGACGCACAGCTCCGGCAAACTCCTGTACTCCGCGCGGATCATTCCGTACCGCGGTTCGTGGTTGGACTTCGAGTTCGACCCGAAAGACTGCGTGTTCGTGCGTATCGACCGTCGTCGCAAGCTGCCGGCCTCGGTATTGCTGCGCGCGCTCGGTTACACCACTGAGCAAGTGCTGGACGCTTTCTATACCACCAACGTATTCAGCCTGAAGGATGAAACCCTCAAGCTGGAGCTGATCGCTTCGCGTCTGCGTGGTGAAATTGCTGTCCTGGACATCCAGGACGAAAAAGGCAAGGTCATCGTTGAGGCTGGCCGTCGTATCACTGCGCGCCACATCAACCAGATCGAAAAAGCCGGTATCAAAGAGCTGGAAGTGCCACTGGACTACGTCCTGGGTCGCACTACCGCCAAGGTCATCGTTCACCCGGCTACAGGCGAAATCCTGGCTGAGTGCAACACCGAGCTGAACACCGAGATCCTGGCCAAGATCGCCAAGGCCCAGGTTGTTCGCATCGAGACCCTGTACACCAACGATATCGACTGCGGTCCGTTCATCTCCGACACACTGAAGATCGACTCCACCAGCAACCAATTGGAAGCGCTGGTCGAGATCTATCGCATGATGCGTCCTGGTGAGCCACCAACCAAAGACGCTGCCGAAACCCTGTTCAACAACCTGTTCTTCAGCCCTGAGCGCTATGACCTGTCTGCGGTCGGCCGGATGAAGTTCAACCGTCGTATCGGTCGTACCGAGATCGAAGGTTCGGGCGTGCTGTGCAAGGAAGACATCGTCGCGGTATTGAAGACCCTGGTCGACATCCGTAACGGCAAAGGCATCGTCGATGACATCGACCACCTGGGTAACCGTCGTGTTCGCTGCGTAGGCGAAATGGCCGAGAACCAGTTCCGCGTTGGCCTGGTACGTGTTGAGCGTGCGGTCAAAGAGCGTCTGTCGATGGCTGAAAGCGAAGGCCTGATGCCACAAGACCTGATCAACGCCAAGCCAGTGGCTGCGGCGGTGAAAGAGTTCTTCGGTTCCAGCCAGCTTTCCCAGTTCATGGACCAGAACAACCCGCTCTCCGAGATTACCCACAAGCGCCGTGTTTCTGCACTGGGCCCGGGCGGTCTGACCCGTGAGCGTGCTGGCTTTGAAGTTCGTGACGTACACCCGACGCACTACGGTCGTGTTTGCCCGATCGAAACGCCGGAAGGTCCGAACATCGGTCTGATCAACTCCCTGGCTGCCTATGCGCGCACCAACCAGTACGGCTTCCTCGAAAGCCCGTACCGTGTGGTGAAAGACGCCCTGGTCACCGACGAGATCGTATTCCTGTCCGCCATCGAAGAAGCTGATCACGTGATCGCTCAGGCTTCGGCCACGATGAACGACAAGAAAGTCCTGGTCGACGAGCTGGTAGCTGTTCGTCACTTGAACGAGTTCACCGTCAAGGCGCCGGAAGACGTCACCTTGATGGACGTTTCTCCGAAGCAGGTAGTTTCGGTTGCAGCGTCGCTGATCCCGTTCCTGGAACACGATGACGCCAACCGTGCGTTGATGGGTTCCAACATGCAGCGTCAAGCTGTACCGACCCTGCGTGCTGACAAGCCGCTGGTAGGTACCGGCATGGAGCGCAACGTAGCGCGTGACTCCGGCGTTTGCGTCGTGGCTCGTCGTGGCGGTGTGATCGATTCCGTTGATGCCAGTCGTATCGTGGTTCGTGTTGCCGATGACGAAGTAGAAACTGGCGAAGCCGGTGTCGACATCTACAACCTGACCAAATACACCCGCTCGAACCAGAATACCTGCATCAACCAGCGTCCGCTGGTAAGCAAGGGTGATCGCGTTCAGCGAAGCGACATCATGGCCGACGGCCCGTCCACCGACATGGGTGAACTGGCTCTGGGTCAGAACATGCGCATCGCGTTCATGGCATGGAACGGCTTCAACTTCGAAGACTCCATCTGCCTGTCCGAGCGTGTGGTTCAAGAAGACCGCTTCACCACGATCCACATTCAGGAACTGACCTGTGTGGCGCGTGATACCAAGCTTGGGCCTGAGGAAATCACTGCAGACATCCCGAACGTGGGTGAAGCTGCACTGAACAAGCTGGACGAAGCCGGTATCGTTTATGTAGGTGCTGAAGTTGGCGCTGGCGACATCCTGGTCGGTAAGGTCACTCCGAAAGGCGAGACCCAACTGACGCCGGAAGAGAAGCTGCTGCGTGCCATCTTCGGTGAAAAAGCCAGCGACGTTAAAGACACTTCCCTGCGTGTACCTACCGGTACCAAGGGTACTGTCATCGACGTACAGGTCTTCACCCGTGACGGCGTTGAGCGTGATGCTCGTGCACTGTCCATCGAGAAGACCCAACTCGACGAGATCCGCAAGGATCTGAACGAAGAGTTCCGTATCGTTGAAGGCGCGACCTTCGAACGTCTGCGTTCCGCTCTGGTAGGCCACAAGGCCGAAGGCGGCGCAGGCCTGAAGAAAGGTCAGGACATCACCGACGAAATCCTCGATGGTCTTGAGCACGGCCAGTGGTTCAAACTGCGCATGGCTGAAGATGCTCTGAACGAGCAGCTCGAGAAGGCCCAGGCCTATATCGTTGATCGCCGCCGTCTGCTGGACGACAAGTTCGAAGACAAGAAGCGCAAACTGCAGCAGGGCGATGACCTGGCTCCAGGCGTGCTGAAAATCGTCAAGGTTTACCTGGCAATCCGTCGCCGCATCCAGCCGGGCGACAAGATGGCCGGTCGTCACGGTAACAAGGGTGTGGTCTCCGTGATCATGCCGGTTGAAGACATGCCGCACGATGCCAATGGCACCCCGGTCGACGTCGTCCTCAACCCGTTGGGCGTACCTTCGCGTATGAACGTTGGTCAGATCCTTGAAACCCACCTGGGCCTCGCGGCCAAAGGTCTGGGCGAGAAGATCAACCGTATGATCGAAGAGCAGCGCAAGGTCGCAGACCTGCGTAAGTTCCTGCACGAGATCTACAACGAGATCGGCGGTCGCAACGAAGAGCTGGACACCTTCTCCGACCAGGAAATCCTGGATCTGGCGAAGAACCTGCGCGGCGGCGTTCCAATGGCTACCCCGGTGTTCGACGGTGCCAAGGAAAGCGAAATCAAGGCCATGCTGAAACTGGCAGACCTGCCAGAAAGCGGCCAGATGCAGCTGTTCGACGGCCGTACCGGCAACAAGTTCGAGCGCCCGGTTACTGTTGGCTACATGTACATGCTGAAGCTGAACCACTTGGTAGACGATAAGATGCACGCTCGTTCTACCGGTTCGTACAGCCTGGTTACCCAGCAGCCGCTGGGTGGTAAGGCTCAGTTCGGTGGTCAGCGTTTCGGGGAGATGGAGGTCTGGGCACTGGAAGCATACGGTGCTGCATACACTCTGCAAGAAATGCTCACAGTGAAGTCGGACGATGTGAACGGTCGTACCAAGATGTACAAAAACATCGTGGACGGCGATCACCGTATGGAGCCGGGCATGCCCGAGTCCTTCAACGTGTTGATCAAAGAAATTCGTTCCCTCGGCATCGATATCGATCTGGAAACCGAATAACACGTGACGCGAATCGAGAGCGGGGCTGTTTAGCCCGCTCTCTGCTCCGCCAGGAGGAAAGGCCTTGAAAGACCTACTGAATTTGCTGAAAAACCAGGGTCAAGTCGAAGAGTTCGACGCCATCCGTATTGGATTGGCATCGCCTGAGATGATCCGTTCGTGGTCGTTCGGTGAAGTTAAAAAGCCGGAAACCATCAACTACCGTACGTTCAAACCTGAGCGTGACGGCCTGTTCTGCGCCAAGATCTTTGGCCCGGTAAAGGATTACGAGTGCCTGTGCGGTAAGTACAAGCGCTTGAAGCACCGTGGTGTGATCTGCGAGAAGTGTGGCGTTGAAGTCGCACTGGCCAAGGTTCGTCGTGAGCGCATGGCGCACATCGAACTGGCTTCGCCGGTTGCCCACATCTGGTTCCTGAAATCGCTGCCGTCCCGTATCGGCTTGCTGATGGACATGACCCTGCGTGATATCGAACGTGTTCTCTACTTCGAGAGCTATGTCGTTATCGACCCAGGCATGACCACCCTTGAAAAAGGTCAGCTGCTGAACGACGAGCAGTACTTCGAAGCGCTGGAAGAGTTCGGCGACGATTTCGATGCCCGCATGGGTGCCGAAGCTGTCCGCGAACTGCTGCACGCTATCGACCTGGAACACGAGATTGGTCGCCTGCGCGAAGAGATTCCGCAAACCAACTCCGAAACCAAGATCAAGAAGCTGTCCAAGCGTCTGAAGTTGATGGAAGCCTTCCAGGGTTCCGGCAACTTGCCAGAGTGGATGGTGCTGACCGTTCTGCCGGTTCTGCCGCCAGACCTGCGTCCGCTGGTACCGTTGGACGGTGGTCGTTTCGCGACGTCCGACCTCAACGACCTGTACCGCCGCGTGATCAACCGTAACAACCGCTTGAAGCGCCTGCTTGATCTGTCCGCTCCGGACATCATCGTGCGCAACGAAAAGCGTATGTTGCAAGAAGCGGTCGATGCCCTGCTCGACAACGGTCGTCGTGGCCGTGCTATCACCGGTTCGAACAAGCGTCCTCTGAAATCCCTGGCTGACATGATCAAGGGTAAGCAAGGTCGTTTCCGTCAGAACTTGCTCGGTAAGCGTGTTGACTACTCCGGTCGTTCGGTAATTACCGTAGGCCCGACCCTGCGTCTGCACCAGTGCGGTCTGCCTAAGAAGATGGCACTGGAGCTGTTCAAGCCGTTCATCTTCGGCAAGCTGGAAATGCGCGGTCTCGCGACCACCATCAAAGCGGCCAAGAAAATGGTCGAGCGCGAACTGCCAGAGGTTTGGGACGTTCTCGCTGAAGTGATTCGCGAACACCCGGTTCTCCTCAACCGTGCACCGACCCTTCACCGTCTGGGTATCCAGGCGTTTGAACCGGTACTGATCGAAGGTAAGGCTATCCAGCTGCACCCTCTGGTCTGTGCTGCGTACAACGCCGACTTCGACGGCGACCAAATGGCCGTGCACGTACCGCTGACACTGGAAGCCCAGTTGGAAGCGCGCGCGTTGATGATGTCGACCAACAACATTCTGTCGCCAGCCAACGGTGAGCCAATCATCGTTCCGTCGCAGGACGTTGTATTGGGTCTGTACTACATGACCCGTGAAGCGATCAACGCCAAAGGCGAAGGTCGTGTGTTCGCTGACCTGCAGGAAGTTGACCGTGTGTTCCGTGCCGGCGAAGCCGCACTGCACGCCAAGGTCAAGGTGCGAATCCACGAAACCGTCAACGACCGTGACGGCGGCAGCGTGAGCAACACCCGTATCGTCGACACCACTGTCGGCCGTGCGCTGTTGTACCAGGTTGTGCCAAAAGGTCTGTCGTACGACGTCGTCAACCTGCCGATGAAGAAAAAGGCGATCTCCAAGCTGATCAACCAGTGCTACCGCGTGGTTGGTTTGAAAGAGACCGTTATCTTCGCTGACCAGTTGATGTACACAGGTTTCGCTTACTCGACTATCTCCGGCGTTTCCATCGGCGTTAACGACTTCGTTATCCCGGATGAAAAAGCTCGCATCATCAGTGCTGCCACTGACGAAGTGAAAGAGATCGAGAGCCAGTACGCCTCCGGCCTGGTAACCCAGGGCGAGAAGTACAACAAGGTGATCGACCTTTGGTCCAAGGCGAACGACGAAGTTTCCAAGGCGATGATGGCCAACCTCTCGAAAGAGAAAGTCATCGACCGTCACGGCGACGAAGTGGACCAGGAATCCTTCAACTCGATGTACATGATGGCCGACTCGGGTGCGCGGGGTTCTGCTGCGCAGATCCGTCAGCTCGCCGGTATGCGTGGCCTGATGGCCAAGCCGGACGGCTCCATCATCGAAACGCCGATTACTGCGAACTTCCGTGAAGGTTTGAGCGTACTCCAGTACTTCATCTCCACTCACGGTGCTCGTAAGGGTCTTGCGGATACCGCGTTGAAAACCGCTAACTCCGGTTACCTGACTCGTCGTCTGGTAGACGTTGCACAAGATCTGGTTGTAACCGAGATCGATTGCGGCACCGAGCACGGCCTGCTGATGACTCCGCACATTGAAGGCGGTGACGTTGTAGAGCCACTGGGTGAGCGCGTATTGGGTCGTGTGATTGCCCGTGATGTGTTCAAGCCAGGTACCGAGGAAGTTATCGTTCCTGCCGGCACCCTGGTTGACGAGAAGTGGGTCGAGTTCATCGAACTCAACAGCATCGACGAAGTGATCGTTCGCTCGCCGATCAGCTGCGAAACCCGCTACGGCATCTGCGCCAAGTGCTATGGCCGTGACTTGGCTCGTGGTCACCAGGTGAACATCGGTGAAGCGGTCGGCGTTATCGCTGCCCAGTCCATCGGTGAGCCGGGTACCCAGCTGACCATGCGTACGTTCCACATCGGTGGTGCGGCAAGCCGGACCTCCGCAGCCGACAGCGTTCAGGTGAAGAATGGCGGTACCGTCCGCCTGCACAACCTCAAGCATGTTGAGCGAGTGGATGGCCACCTGGTTGCTGTGTCCCGTTCCGGTGAGCTGGCCATTGCTGATGACTACGGTCGTGAGCGTGAGCGTTACAAGCTGCCGTACGGTGCTGTGATTTCGGTTAAAGAAGGTGACAAGGTCGACGCTGGCGCAATCGTGGCCAAGTGGGATCCGCACACTCACCCAATCGTTACCGAAATGAAAGGTACCGTGACCTACGTGGGCATGGAAGAAGGCATCACGATCAAGCGTCAGACTGACGAATTGACCGGTATGACCAACATTGAAGTACTCGACGCCAAAGATCGTCCAGCTGCCGGTAAAGACATCCGTCCTGCCGTGAAGATGGTCGATGACAACGGCAAGGATCTGTTGCTGCCAGGTACTGACGTAATCGCTCAGTACTTCCTGCCAGCCAACGCCCTGGTCGGTGTAGCGGATGGTGCGAAGATCGCGATCGGTGATGTTATCGCGCGTATCCCGCAAGAAACTTCGAAGACCCGTGACATCACCGGTGGTCTGCCGCGTGTTGCCGACTTGTTCGAAGCTCGTCGTCCGAAAGAAGCGTCGATTCTGGCTGAAGTCAGCGGCACCATCGCGTTCGGTAAAGAGACCAAGGGCAAGCGCCGTCTGGTCATTACTCCGAACGACGGTAGCGATCCGTACGAAGAGCTGATTCCGAAGTGGCGTCACCTGAACGTGTTCGAAGGCGAACAGGTAAACCGCGGCGAAGTTATCTCCGACGGCCCGAGCGATCCACACGACATCCTGCGTCTGCTGGGTGTAAGTGCGCTGGCCAAGTACATCGTCAACGAGATCCAGGACGTTTACCGTCTGCAAGGCGTGAAGATCAACGACAAGCACATCGAGACCATCCTGCGTCAGATGCTGCGTAAAGTTGAAATCGCTGAATCCGGCGATTCCAGTTTCATCAAAGGCGACCAGATGGAACTGACTCACGTACTGGTAGAAAACGAGCGCCTGGCGAACGAAGAGAAATTTGTCTCCAAGTTCACTCGCGTGTTGCTGGGTATCACCAAGGCGTCGTTGTCCACTGAGTCGTTCATCTCGGCGGCCTCCTTCCAGGAGACCACTCGCGTACTGACCGAAGCAGCGGTAACCGGCAAGCGCGATTACCTGCGCGGCCTGAAAGAAAACGTAGTCGTGGGTCGTCTGATCCCGGCAGGTACCGGTTTGGCTTACCACAGCGAGCGTAAGCGTCGCCGTGATGCTGACAAGCCGCTGCGCGTAAGCGCCAGTGAAGTGGAAGCTGCACTGACCGAAGCGCTGAACTCAAGCGGTAACTGAGTTCTGCGATAGATGAGTCTGGGCCCTGACACTCCCATTCGTCGGATCGAGGCATTTTTGCCCCGGTTCGACGCGAGGGGAGGTCGGGGCCTTGCCTTGACTGGGGACAAGATCCTCTTTAGACTCTTGTACCCCTAAATTTGGCGGGAATTCGTTCCTGCCATTTTGCTTTTCTTGCAAGACAATAGCGTCGCAAGACAACAGTGGAGCTAGTAGATGGCAACTATCAACCAGCTGGTACGTCAGCCGCGTAAGCGTATCGTCGAGAAATCCGACGTACCTGCGCTGCAGAACTGCCCGCAACGTCGTGGCGTATGCACCCGTGTGTATACCACCACGCCGAAAAAACCTAACTCGGCACTGCGTAAAGTATGCCGTGTGCGTCTGACCAACGGTTTCGAGGTTTCCTCGTACATCGGCGGTGAAGGCCACAACCTGCAAGAGCACAGCGTGGTACTGATCCGCGGCGGTCGTGTAAAAGACTTGCCAGGTGTTCGTTATCACACCGTACGCGGTTCTTTGGATACTTCCGGCGTTAAAGGTCGTAACCAGGGTCGTTCGAAGTACGGTACCAAGAAGCCTAAGTAGTAGCGGCTTTTTGTAAACCTGAATCATCTTATTTTCTGAGTCGATAAGAGTAAGGTCGGAGGCGTCCCGAAAGGGCACCGATTCCGAGCGAACCTGAAGACCGTTTGAGGGCTTATCCATGCCAAGAAGACGCGTAGCAGCCAAGCGCGAAGTGCTTGACGATCCAAAATACGGAAGCCAAATTCTGGCCAAGTTCATGAACCACGTGATGGAGAGCGGCAAGAAAGCCGTTGCCGAGCGTATCGTTTATGGCGCGCTGGAAAAGGTTAAAGAACGCAAGAACAGCGACCCCCTGGAAATCTTCGAGAAAGCTCTCGACGCCATCGCTCCGCTGGTCGAAGTGAAGTCGCGCCGTGTAGGCGGTGCTACTTACCAGGTTCCGGTTGAAGTTCGCCCGTCCCGTCGTAACGCTCTGGCAATGCGCTGGTTGGTAGACTTCGCCCGTAAGCGCGGCGAGAAGTCTATGGCCCTGCGTTTGGCCGGCGAACTGTTGGACGCTGCTGAAGGTAAAGGTGCTGCTGTTAAGAAGCGTGAAGACGTGCACCGTATGGCTGAAGCCAACAAAGCTTTCTCGCACTACCGCTTCTAATTTTAGCTTCACTAATTTTGCGAGGGCTTTATGGCTCGTACTACTCCGATTAGCCGCTACCGTAACATCGGTATCGTCGCTCACGTGGATGCTGGTAAAACCACCACCACCGAGCGCGTACTGTTTTACACCGGCAAAAGTCACAAAATGGGCGAGGTGCATGACGGCGCCGCGACCACAGACTGGATGGTTCAGGAGCAGGAGCGTGGTATTACCATTACTTCTGCTGCTATTACCGCCTTCTGGAAAGGTTCCGAGAAGCAGTACAAAGACGAGCATCGCTTCAACGTAATCGATACCCCGGGCCACGTAGACTTCACCATTGAAGTTGAACGTTCCCTGCGCGTACTCGACGGCGCTGTCGTTGTGTTCTGCGGCACCTCGGGTGTTGAGCCTCAGTCGGAAACCGTATGGCGTCAAGCCAACAAGTACGGCGTTCCACGTCTTGTTTATGTAAACAAGATGGACCGTGCTGGTGCCAACTTCCTGCGCGTGATCGGTCAGATCAAGCAGCGTCTGGGTCACACTCCGGTGCCTATCCAGTTGGCTATCGGTTCCGAAGACAACTTCCAGGGTCAGATCGATCTGATCAACATGGAAGCTGTTTACTGGAATGATTCCGACAAAGGTATGGTTCCTGTTCGTAAGCCGATCCCTGAAGAGCTTCAGGAACTGGCTGACGAGTGGCGCAACAACATGGTTGAGGCTGCTGCCGAAGCCAGCGAAGAGCTGATGAACAAGTACCTCGAAGGTGAAGAGCTCACCAACGTGGAAATCAAGGCCGCTCTGCGTCAGCGTACTATCGCTGGTGAGATCGTCTTGGCTGTTTGCGGTTCCTCGTTCAAGAACAAGGGTGTTCCCCTGGTTCTCGACGCCGTTATCGACTACCTGCCTGCTCCAACCGACATTCCTGCTATCAAGGGTTCCAACCCTGATAACGAGGAAGAAGAAATGGAGCGTCACGCCGATGACAACGAGCCGTTCTCGGCTCTGGCGTTCAAGATCGCTACCGACCCATTCGTGGGTACCTTGACCTTCGTCCGCGTTTACTCGGGCGTGTTGGCCTCCGGCGACGGCGTGATCAACTCGGTTAAAGGCAAGAAAGAGCGCGTGGGTCGTATGGTGCAAATGCACGCAAACGCCCGTGAAGAGATCAAGGAAGTACGCGCTGGTGACATCGCGGCCCTGATCGGCATGAAGGACGTCACCACTGGTGAGACTTTGTGCGACGCTGCCAAGCCAATCATCCTGGTTCGCATGGACTTCCCGGAGCCGGTTATTTCGGTTGCCGTGGAGCCTAAGACCAAGGATGACCAGGAAAAAATGGGTATCGCTCTGGGCAAGCTTGCTCAGGAAGATCCATCTTTCCGCGTCAAGACTGATGAAGAGACTGGTCAAACGATCATCTCCGGCATGGGCGAGCTGCACCTGGACATCCTGGTTGACCGGATGCGCCGTGAGTTCAACGTCGAAGCCAACATCGGTAAGCCTCAGGTTTCCTATCGTGAGCGCATCACGAAGAACTGTGAAATCGAAGGCAAGTTCGTTCGTCAGTCCGGCGGTCGTGGTCAGTTCGGTCACTGCTGGATCCGTTTTGCTCCTGCTGACGAAGGTCAGGAAGGTCTGCAATTCGTGAACGAAGTAGTAGGCGGTGTTGTTCCTAAGGAATACATCCCTGCTATCCAGAAGGGTATCGAAGAGCAGATGAAGAACGGTGTTGTTGCCGGCTATCCGCTGATCGGCCTGAAAGCAACCGTTTTTGACGGTTCTTACCACGACGTCGACTCCAACGAGATGGCGTTTAAGGTGGCTGCTTCCATGGCAACCAAGCAACTGGCCCAGAAGGGCGGTGGTGAGTTGCTTGAGCCAATCATGGCGGTAGAAGTTGTTACACCTGAAGACTATATGGGTGATGTCATGGGCGACCTTAACCGTCGTCGCGGCATGATCTTGGGTATGGAAGACACGGTTTCCGGCAAAGTGATTCGCGCCGAGGTTCCGTTGGGCGAGATGTTCGGTTATGCGACCGACGTTCGTTCCATGTCCCAGGGTCGCGCAAGCTACTCTATGGAATTCAAAAAATACAACACAGCTCCGGCGCACATCGCTGAAACTGTATCCAAAAAACAAGGCTGATTCAGTCCTTTAGGCAAGGAGTTAATTGTCGTGGCTAAAGAAAAATTTGATCGTTCCCTACCGCACGTCAACGTTGGCACCATCGGTCACGTTGACCACGGTAAAACCACTCTGACTGCTGCTCTGACTCGCGTTTGCTCCGAAGTATTCGGTTCCGCAATCGTTGATTTCGATAAAATCGACAGCGCGCCAGAAGAGAAAGCTCGTGGTATCACCATCAACACCGCGCACGTTGAATACAACTCGCTGATCCGTCACTACGCTCACGTTGACTGCCCAGGTCACGCTGACTATGTGAAGAACATGATCACCGGTGCTGCCCAGATGGACGGCGCAATCCTGGTTTGCTCGGCCGCTGATGGTCCGATGCCACAAACCCGTGAGCACATCCTGCTGTCCCGTCAGGTTGGCGTTCCGTACATCGTGGTTTACCTGAACAAGGCTGACCTGGTAGACGACGCTGAGCTGCTGGAACTGGTTGAGATGGAAGTGCGCGATCTGCTGAGCACTTACGACTTCCCAGGTGACGACACTCCGATCATCATCGGTTCTGCTCGTATGGCTCTGGAAGGCAAAGACGATAACGAAATGGGCACCACGTCCGTTCGTAAACTGGTTGAGACTCTGGACAGCTACATCCCAGATCCAGTCCGTGTTATCGACAAGCCGTTCCTGATGCCAATCGAAGACGTATTCTCGATCTCTGGTCGCGGTACTGTTGTAACTGGTCGTATCGAGCGCGGTATCGTCAAGGTACAAGATCCACTGGAAATCGTTGGTCTGCGTGACACTACCGTCACCACCTGCACCGGTGTTGAAATGTTCCGTAAGCTGCTCGACGAAGGTCGTGCTGGCGAGAACTGCGGCGTTCTGCTGCGTGGTACCAAGCGTGACGACGTTGAGCGTGGCCAGGTTCTGGTCAAGCCAGGTTCGGTTAAGCCGCACACCAAGTTCGAAGCTGAAGTGTACGTGCTGAGCAAAGAAGAAGGCGGTCGTCACACTCCGTTCTTCAAAGGCTACCGTCCACAGTTCTACTTCCGTACTACTGACGTGACTGGTAACTGCGAACTGCCGGAAGGCGTAGAAATGGTAATGCCAGGCGACAACATCAAAATGGTTGTCACCCTGATCAAAACCATCGCTATGGAAGACGGTCTGCGTTTCGCAATCCGTGAAGGCGGCCGTACCGTTGGTGCTGGCGTTGTAGCTAAAATCATCGAGTAATCTCTCTTTTGAGTGAGCTTTGATGTTTTGAGAAAGCCCCCGCTTAGCGGGGGCTTTTTTATTGGGTTGACACCTATCTAGGGCGTCTATAGAATTGCGCCTCCTTTTAACGGGCGTATTGCGCCCGGTGGGAATAGCAGCCGGAGTCTGAAATCCAATGCAAAATCAGCAAATCCGTATCAGGTTGAAGGCTTTTGACCATCGCCTGATCGACCAATCCACCCAGGAAATCGTGGAAACCGCGAAACGTACTGGTGCTCAAGTGCGTGGTCCAATTCCACTGCCTACCCGTAAAGAGCGGTTCACCGTTCTGGTCTCCCCGCACGTCAACAAAGACGCGCGTGACCAGTACGAGATCCGTACTCATAAGCGCGTACTGGACATCGTCCAGCCAACGGATAAAACCGTTGATGCACTTATGAAGCTCGATCTGGCGGCCGGTGTGGAAGTACAGATCAGCCTCGGCTAAGACTTGGGTCTTAGTCGTGTAACGCTCTGAAATGGGCGGCCATAGCGGGTGAAAGCCCCGTACACTCATGAGGTTTACAACATGACTATTGGTGTAGTCGGTCGTAAATGCGGTATGACCCGTATTTTCACCGAAGAAGGTGTCTCCATTCCGGTCACGGTCATTGAGATCGAACCGAATCGCGTCACCCAGTTCAAAACTGAAGAAACCGATGGCTATCGTGCAGTGCAAGTCACTGTCGGCGAGCGTCGTGCTTCGCGCGTGACTGCTGCTCAAGCAGGTCACTTCGCTAAAGCAAACGTTGCAGCTGGTCGTACCGTCATGGAGTTCCGTCTTGAAGACGGCGACTACCAGGCTGGCGATCTGATCAACGCTGAAATCTTCGCCGCTGGTCAACTGGTCGATGTGACCGGTCAGTCCAAAGGTAAAGGCTTCCAGGGTACGATCAAGCGTTGGAATTTCCGTGGTCAAGACAACACTCACGGTAACTCCGTTTCCCACCGCGTCCCGGGCTCTATTGGCCAGTGCCAGACTCCTGGTCGTGTATTCAAGGGCAAAAAAATGTCCGGTCATATGGGCGCTGAGCGCGTGACCGTGCAGTCCCTCGAAGTAGTGCGCGTCGACGCTGAACGCAATCTGTTGTTGGTCAAGGGTGCTGTTCCTGGCGCTACTGGCGGCAACCTGGTTGTACGTCCAGCGGCCAAGGCTCGCGGTTAAGGGGAAGCTGACATGCAATTAAATGTAAATGACGCTCAAGCGATCGAAGTTTCCGAACTGACATTTGGCGGCGAATTCAACGAGACGCTCGTTCACCAAGCAGTCGTGGCCTACATGGCCGGCGGCCGTCAAGGTAGCAAGCAGCAAAAGACCCGTTCCGACGTACGTGGTGGCGGTAAGCGCCCTTGGCGTCAGAAAGGCACTGGCCGTGCTCGTGCCGGTACTATCCGTAGCCCAATCTGGCGTGGCGGCGGTACCACTTTCGCAGCTCGTCCACAGGATCACTCTCAGAAGCTCAACAAGAAGATGTACCGCGCAGCACTGCGCTCCATCCTTGCTGAACTCGTGCGTACTGATCGTCTGGTCGTGGTTCAGGACTTCGCTGTTGAAAGTCCAAAAACCAAAGATCTGCTGGGCAAACTGAACAACATGAGCCTGACCGACGTTTTGATCGTGTCCGAAGCTGTTGATCAGAACCTGTACCTGGCTGCTCGCAACCTGCCACACGTTGATGTACGTGACGTGCAAGGTTCCGATCCAGTTAGTCTGATCGCATACGACAAGGTGTTGATCACCGTGTCGGCCGTGAAGAAATTCGAGGAGCTGCTGGGATGAACCAGGAACGCGTATTTAAAGTTCTGCTTGGCCCGCACGTTTCCGAAAAGGCTACGGTTCTGGCTGACAAGAAAGGCCAGTTCGTTTTCAAGGTTGCAACTGACGCAACCAAGCTGGAAATCAAGAAGGCCGTCGAAAGCCTGTTCAGCGTGAAAGTAGAGCGTGTTACTACCCTGAATGTTCTGGGTAAGAGCAAGCGCACTGCTCGCGGTCTGGGCAAGCGTAATGACTGGAAGAAGGCAGTTATCTCCCTTCAGCCAGGCCAAGATCTCGATTTCAGCAGCAGTGCTGAGTAAGGAAGGGGTGCATCATGGCAATCGTTAAATGCAAACCGACTTCCCCTGGCCGCCGTTTTGTGGTCAAGGTGGTCAACCAGGAGCTGCATAAAGGCGCTCCTCACGCACCGCTGCTCGAGAAAAAATCGAAGTCTGGTGGTCGTAACAACAATGGTCGCATTACCACTCGTCACATCGGTGGTGGCCATAAGCAGCATTATCGTCTGGTCGACTTCCGTCGCAACGACAAAGATGGCATCGCTGCCACTGTCGAGCGTATCGAATACGATCCAAACCGTACTGCTCACATCGCTCTGCTGCTGTACGCAGATGGCGAGCGTCGCTACATCATCGCCCCTAAAGGCGTGAGTGCTGGCGACCAGCTGATCGCAGGTGCTCTGGCACCGATCAAGCCGGGCAACGCTCTGCAACTGCGTAACATTCCAGTTGGTAGCACCGTACACGGCATCGAATTGAAGCCAGGTAAAGGCGCACAGATCGCTCGTTCCGCTGGTGCTTCGGCTCAGCTGATCGCTCGTGAAGGTGTCTACGTGACCCTGCGTCTGCGTTCTGGTGAGATGCGTAAAGTACTGGCTGAATGCCGTGCGACCCTGGGCGAAGTCTCGAACTCCGAGCACAGCCTGCGTTCGTTGGGTAAAGCTGGTGCCAAACGCTGGCGTGGCGTTCGCCCAACCGTTCGTGGTGTTGCCATGAACCCGGTTGACCACCCACACGGTGGTGGTGAAGGTCGTACCTCTGGTGGTCGTCATCCGGTATCGCCATGGGGCTTCCCGACTAAGGGCGCGAAGACTCGTGGTAATAAGCGTACCGACAAAATGATCGTCCGTCGTCGCAAGTAAATAGAGGGATACGACAGTGCCACGTTCTCTGAAAAAAGGTCCTTTTATTGATCTTCACCTACTGAAGAAGATCGAAGTGGCGGCGGAAAAGAACGATCGCAAACCAGTTAAAACCTGGTCGCGTCGTTCGATGATCCTGCCACAAATGGTCGGTCTGACCATCGCAGTACACAACGGTCGTCAACACGTCCCAGTTCTCGTTAACGAAGACATGGTCGGCCACAAACTGGGCGAGTTTGCCGGTACCCGCACTTATCGTGGGCACGTGGCAGACAAGAAAGCCAAGCGTTAAGGGGTTAGGAAATGGAAGTAGCCGCTAAGTTGTCGGGCGCTCGAATCTCCGCCCAGAAAGCCCGCTTGGTCGCCGACCAGATCCGCGGGAAGAAGGTGGGCGAAGCGCTCAACCTGTTGGCTTTCAGCAGTAAGAAAGCCGCCGAGATCATGAAGAAAGTGCTGGAGTCGGCCGTAGCCAACGCCGAGCATAACGAAGGCGCAGACGTTGATGACCTGAAGGTCAGCACCGTTTTCGTCAACGAAGGGCGTTCGCTGAAGCGCATCATGCCACGTGCCAAAGGCCGTGCTGATCGCATCGTCAAGCGGTCTTGCCATATCACTGTCAAGGTTGCTGACAAGTAACGGAGTCGAAGAGATGGGTCAGAAAGTACATCCCATTGGCATTCGCCTGGGAATCGTCAAGGAGCACACCTCCGTCTGGTACGCAGACGGTCGGACTTATGCGGACTACTTGTTCGCTGATCTGAAGGTGCGTGAGTATCTCCAAGACAAACTAAAAAGCGCGTCCGTAAGCCGTATCGATATCCATCGTCCGGCCCAAACTGCACGTATCACCATCCACACCGCTCGTCCAGGTATCGTTATCGGGAAGAAAGGTGAAGATGTTGAGAAACTGCGTCAGGACCTGACCAAGCAAATGGGTGTGCCTGTGCACATCAATATCGAAGAGATCCGCAAGCCGGAGCTCGACGGTATGCTGGTTGCGCAGAGCGTAGCTCAGCAGCTGGAGCGTCGCGTAATGTTCCGTCGCGCTATGAAGCGCGCCGTACAGAACGCCATGCGCATTGGTGCCAAAGGCATCAAAATCCAAGTGAGCGGTCGTCTCGGCGGTGCTGAAATCGCACGTACTGAATGGTATCGCGAAGGTCGTGTGCCACTGCACACCCTGCGTGCCGACATCGACTATGCCAACTACGAAGCTCACACCACTTACGGTGTGATCGGTGTAAAGGTTTGGATCTTCAAAGGCGAAGTAATTGGTGGTCGCCAAGAAGAACTGAAACCACAAGCACCAGCGCCTCGTAAAAAAGCTGCTAAGTAAGGGGTACGCCAAATGTTGCAACCTAAGCGTACGAAGTTCCGCAAGCAGATGACAGGCCACAACCGTGGTCTGGCTCAGCGCGGTAGCAAAGTCAGCTTCGGCGAGTTCGCGCTGAAGTCTGTAGCTCGTGGTCGTCTCACCGCTCGTCAGATCGAGTCAGCGCGTCGTGCTCTGACCCGTCACGTAAAACGTGGCGGCAAGATCTGGATCCGTGTATTCCCGGACAAGCCGATCTCCAAAAAACCTCTCGAGGTTCGGATGGGTAAAGGTAAGGGTAACGTGGAATACTGGGTAGCCCAGATTCAGCCAGGCAAAGTCCTGTATGAAATCGAGGGTGTTTCTGAAGAGCTGGCGCGTGAGGCTTTCGCCCTGGCTGCTGCAAAGCTGCCGCTCGCCACCTCCTTTGTTAAACGGACGGTGATGTGATGAAAGCGAATGAACTTCGTGAAAAATCCGCACAGCAGCTGAACGAGCAACTGCTCGGCCTGCTGCGCGACCAGTTCAATCTGCGTATGCAGAAAGCAACTGGCCAGTTGGGGCAGTCTCATCTGCTCTCGCAAGTTAAGCGTGACATCGCTCGCGTGAAGACTGTGCTCAACCAGCAGGCAGGTAAGTGATCATGGCTGAAGCCGAAAAGACTGTCCGTACGCTGACTGGCCGTGTTGTCAGCGACAAGATGGACAAAACCATCACCGTTTTGATCGAGCGTCGCGTTAAGCACCCGATCTACGGTAAATATGTTAAGCGTTCGACTAAGCTGCACGCGCACGACGAAACCAATCAGTGCCACATCGGCGACAAGGTCACTATTCGTGAAACTCGTCCGATGGCCAAGACCAAGTCTTGGGCACTGGTTGATGTTCTCGAACGCGCTGTGGAAGTCTAAGGACTAGGGGTCGGAGAAATTATATGATTCAGACTCAATCCATGCTCGATGTGGCCGATAACAGCGGCGCTCGCCGTGTTATGTGCATCAAGGTGCTGGGTGGCTCCCATCGTCGTTACGCTGGTATCGGTGACATCATCAAGGTTACCGTGAAGGAAGCAATTCCTCGCGGTAAGGTGAAAAAAGGCCAAGTGATGACTGCTGTTGTAGTCCGCACTCGTCACGGCGTACGTCGTGCTGATGGCTCCATTATCCGCTTTGATGGCAACGCTGCTGTTCTTCTGAACAACAAGCAAGAGCCGATCGGCACCCGTATCTTTGGGCCAGTGACCCGTGAACTTCGTACTGAGAAGTTCATGAAGATCGTCTCGCTCGCCCCAGAAGTGCTGTAAGGAGATCCGACATGCAAAAGATTCGTCGTGACGACGAGATCATCGTGATCGCCGGCAAAGACAAAGGTAAGCGCGGTAAGGTGCTTAAGGTTCTCGCTAATAACCGTCTGGTTATCGGTGGTCTGAACCTGGTCAAGCGTCATACCAAGCCTAACCCGATGTCGGGCGTGCAGGGCGGTATCGTCGAGAAAGAAGCTCCGCTGGATGCTTCTAACGTCGCCATCTTCAACGGCGAAACCAACAAGGCTGACCGCGTTGGTTTCAAAGTAGAAGACGGTAAGAAAATTCGTGTCTTCAAGTCGACCCAAAAAGCGGTTGATGCTTGAACACTGCTAGGTAGATTAGACCATGGCACGACTACAAGAGATTTACCGGAAGGAAATCGCCCCTAAGCTTAAGGAAGAACTTAAGCTCGGGAACGTGATGGAAGTTCCGCGCGTCACCAAAATCACCCTGAACATGGGTCTGGGCGAAGCGATCGGCGACAAAAAAGTCATCGAGCACGCTGTTGCCGACCTGGAAAAGATCACCGGTCAGAAAGTCGTTGTGACTTACGCTCGGAAATCCATCGCTGGCTTTAAAGTCCGTGAAGGTTGGCCGATCGGCGTCAAAGTGACTCTGCGCCGTGAGCGTATGTACGAATTCCTGGATCGTCTGCTGTCGATCTCCCTGCCTCGGGTCCGCGACTTCCGCGGCCTGAATGCCAAGTCCTTCGATGGTCGTGGTAACTACAGCATGGGCGTGAAAGAGCAGATCATCTTCCCGGAAATCGACTACGACAAGATCGATGCTCTCCGCGGTCTGGACATCACCCTGACCACCACTGCCAAGAACGATGATGAAGGTCGCGCCCTGTTGCGTGCTTTCAAATTCCCGTTCCGCAACTGATTGGAGTAGGACCATGGCCAAGATGAGCATGAAAAACCGCGAGCTGAAGCGTCAGCTCACGGTTGCCAAGTACGCCAAGAAGCGTGCAGCACTGAAAGCAATCATCGTTGATCTGAACGCAAGTCCAGAAGCGCGTTGGGAAGCTACAGTTGCTCTGCAGAAGCAGCCACGTGACGCAAGCGCTTCGCGCATGCGTAACCGCTGCCGCCTGACCGGTCGTCCACACGGCGTTTACCGCAAGTTCGGCCTCGGCCGTAACAAACTGCGTGAAGCGGCAATGCGTGGTGACGTACCAGGTCTGGTTAAAGCCAGCTGGTAAGTACTTTCAACGTCCAGGTGGTCGGAATCGCAAGATACTGACCGCCGGTGACCTTGAATCTGGATCAAGCCCCTTTTGGGGCTTGTTTCATTTCTGGAGTATGTCTAAAATACGCGGCTCGCCTGAGCCCGTGTTTTTTGTGCTCGGAGATTCTCGGCGACATATGTAGCCGCAAGGCTAATTTTTTTGTATTAGGAGCGTCTAGCCCATGAGTATGCAGGACCCGTTAGCGGACATGCTAACTCGTATCCGTAATGCCCAGATGGCTGAAAAGTCCGTCGTAAGCATGCCATCTTCCAAGTTGAAGGTAGCTGTTGCCAAAGTCCTGAAAGACGAAGGCTACATTGCGGGTTATCAGATCAGCAGCGAAATCAAACCACTGCTGTCCATCGAGCTGAAGTACTTCGAAGGCCGTTCGGTCATCGAGGAAGTGAAGCGCGTTAGCCGTCCAGGCCTGCGTCAGTACAAGTCCGCTGAAGATCTGCCGAAAGTTCGTGGCGGTCTGGGCGTGTCTATCGTCTCCACCAACAAAGGTGTGATGACGGATCGTGCTGCGCGCGCTGCCGGTGTCGGCGGCGAAGTTCTTTGCACTGTGTTCTAAGGGGGGATAAGCATGTCTCGCGTCGCTAAGAACCCCGTTAAGCTGCCAGCCGGTGTCGAAGTCAAATTCGCAGGCCAACAGCTTTCGGTGAAGGGTGCCAAGGGTACTCTTGAACTGAACATCCATTCGTCCGTTGAGATCGTTGAAGAAGCTGGTGAGCTGCGTTTCGCTGCTCGCAATGGCGATCAACAGACTCGCGCAATGGCCGGTACCACGCGTGCGTTGGTAAACAACATGGTCCAAGGCGTAAGCCAAGGCTTCGAGCGTAAGCTCCAGCTGGTCGGTGTTGGTTACAAAGCGCAAGCAAAAGGCACGGTTTTGAACCTTGCCCTTGGCTTCTCGCACCCAGTGGATTACGAACTGCCAGCGGGCATCACTGCTGAGACTCCTAGCCAGACCGATATCCTGATCAAGGGCATCGACAAGCAGCTGGTAGGTCAAGTGGCCGCTGAGATCCGCGACTTCCGTCCACCAGAGCCGTACAAAGGCAAAGGTGTGCGCTACGCGGACGAAGTCGTCCGTCGTAAAGAAGCCAAGAAGAAGTAGGGCATAGCAAATGACCGACAAAAAAGTTACTCGACTGCGTCGCGCTCGCAAAGCACGCCTGAAAATGCACGAACTCGAAGTCGTGCGTCTCTGCGTGTTCCGCTCGTCGCAGCACATCTACGCCCAGGTCATCTCGGCCGACGGCAACAAAGTCCTGGCAAGCGCCTCGACTTTGGATAAAGAACTGCGTGATGGTGCCACTGGCAACATCGACGCGGCCACAAAGGTTGGCCAGCTGGTCGCTACGCGTGCTAAGGCCGCTGGCGTCTCGCAAGTGGCTTTCGACCGCTCTGGCTTCAAGTACCACGGTCGCGTGAAAGCGCTGGCTGATGCTGCTCGTGAAGCTGGGCTGGAGTTCTAAGTTATGTCAAATAACGACCAAAAGCGCGACGAAGGCTACATTGAGAAGCTGGTTCAAGTTAACCGCGTAGCCAAAACCGTTAAAGGCGGCCGTATCTTCACTTTCACCGCGTTGACCGTGGTGGGTGATGGTAAAGGGCGTGTTGGCTTCGGCCGTGGCAAGTCACGTGAAGTGCCTGCTGCGATCCAGAAGGCAATGGAAGCTGCTCGTCGCAACATGATCCAAGTTGATCTGAACGGCACCACTCTGCAGTACGCAATGAAGTCCGCTCACGGCGCTTCGAAGGTGTACATGCAGCCTGCTTCTGAAGGTACCGGTATCATCGCTGGCGGCGCTATGCGTGCTGTCCTCGAAGTTGCTGGCGTGCAGAACGTTCTGGCCAAGTGCTACGGCTCGACTAACCCGGTAAACGTGGTTCACGCCACTTTCAAGGGTCTGAAGGCTATGCAATCTCCTGAGTCCATCGCTGCCAAGCGTGGTCTGACTGTCAAGGAGATCTTCTGATCATGGCTACCGTTAAAGTAACGCTGATCAAAAGCATGACCGGCCGCATCCCTAACCACAAATTGTGCGTTAAAGGTTTGGGTCTGCGTCGCATCGGTCACACTGTAGAAGTCCAGGATACTCCCGAGAATCGCGGGATGATCAACAAGGCTTACTACATGCTGCGTGTAGAGGGTTAATCGATGAAACTCAATGATCTGAGTCCAGCGCCGGGTTCCCGTCGCGAAAAGCATCGTCCGGGCCGTGGTATTGGTAGTGGTTTGGGTAAGACCGGTGGCCGTGGCCACAAAGGTCAAACCTCCCGCTCCGGTGGCACCATCGCTCCAGGCTTTGAAGGCGGTCAACAGCCGCTGCATCGTCGCCTGCCTAAGTTCGGTTTCGTATCCCTGAAGGCCATGGACCGCGCAGAAGTGCGTCTGTCCGAGCTGGCTAAAGTGGAAGGCGACATCGTTACTGTGCAGACCCTGAAAGATGCCAACGTGATCAACGTCAACGTACAGCGTGTGAAAATCATGCTGTCCGGTGAAGTGACTCGCGCTGTCACTATCGGCAAGGGAATCGGCGCCACCAAAGGTGCGCGTTCGGCTATCGAAGCAGCTGGCGGCAAGTTCGAGGAATAAATGGCTAAGCAAGGTGCTCTCTCAGCGCTCGGCAAAGGCGGTATGTCTGAACTTTGGGCTCGTCTGCGTTTTCTGTTCCTGGCGATTATCGTCTACCGAATAGGCGCACACATCCCGGTTCCAGGTATCAACCCGGACCGACTCGCAGACCTGTTTCGACAGAATGAGGGGACCATTCTTAGCTTGTTCAACATGTTTTCCGGCGGCGCGCTGGAGCGGATGAGCATCTTTGCACTGGGGATCATGCCGTATATCTCGGCATCGATCATCATGCAACTGATGACAGCCGTCAGCCCGCAGCTGGAGCAGTTGAAGAAGGAAGGTGAAGCTGGCCGTCGCAAGATTAGCCAGTACACCCGCTACGGCACTGTCGTCCTCGCTCTGGTCCAAGCTATCGGCATGTCCGTTGGCCTGGCCGGGCAGGGCGTTGCGTTCACTGGTGACTTTGGCTTCCATTTCGTCGCAGTATCCACGTTTGTGGCTGGTGCGATGTTCATGATGTGGCTGGGTGAGCAGATTACTGAGCGTGGTGTTGGTAACGGTATCTCGATGTTGATTTTCGCAGGTATCGTCGCCGGTCTTCCGAGAGCAATCGGGCAGTCTTTCGAGTCTGCGCGTCAGGGTGATATCAATATCTTCGCCTTGGTTGCCATCGGTTTGCTGGCAGTAGCGATTATCGGTTTTGTGGTGTTCATTGAGCGTGGCCAGCGTCGTATTGCTGTTCACTACGCCAAGCGTCAGCAGGGCCGTAAGGTCTTTGCTGCGCAGACCAGCCACTTGCCGCTGAAAGTGAATATGGCCGGTGTTATTCCGGCAATTTTCGCGAGCAGCATCTTGCTGTTTCCGGCTTCGTTGGGTACCTGGTTTGGTCAGTCTGAAAATATGGGCTGGCTGCAGGACCTCTCTCAGTCGATCGCTCCTGGTCAGCCGTTGAATATTCTGCTGTTTAGTGCAGGGATTATTTTCTTCTGCTTCTTCTATACGGCGTTGATGTTCAATCCGAAAGACGTAGCGGAAAACCTGAAGAAGTCCGGTGCCTTTATTCCGGGCATCCGTCCAGGTGAGCAGTCGGCACGCTACATTGATGGCGTTCTGACTCGTTTGACCCTGTTCGGTGCTCTATATATGACGGCCGTGTGCCTGTTGCCCCAGTTCCTGGTGGTTGCAGCAAACGTTCCGTTCTACCTTGGCGGGACCTCGTTGCTGATCGTGGTCGTGGTTGTGATGGACTTCATGTCCCAAGTACAATCGCACCTCGTTTCGCACCAGTACGAATCCCTGATGAAGAAAGCCAACCTGAAGGGCTACGGCAGCGGCATGTTGCGCTGAGTACCCCATAAGGTTCGAGGAGTTGGTGATGAAAGTTCGTGCATCGGTGAAAAAGCTGTGCCGTAACTGCAAAATTATTCGCCGCGAAGGTGTTGTTCGAGTAATTTGCAGCGCGGAACCGCGTCACAAACAGCGCCAAGGCTGAGTGTGATCCGCTTGAAGCCCGGCAGCTAGTGCGCTGCCGGGTTGATTATTTGTTATTACAGCGATATTATCTCGCGCCCTATTTCTTGGCTTCCGGGGCGTAGGTAGCTGTCAATTGGAGTCCCACTGAATGGCCCGTATTGCAGGCGTTAACATTCCAGATAACAAGCACACTGTTATCTCGCTGACCTACATCTATGGTGTTGGTCGCACTACTGCGCAGAAAATTTGCGCGGTCGCTGGGGTAAACCCAGCCGCTAAGATCAAGGATCTGAGCGACGAGCAGATTGAACAGCTGCGTGGCGAAGTGGCGAAGTTCACCACTGAAGGTGACCTGCGTCGCGAAATCAACATGAAAATCAAGCGTTTGATGGACCTCGGTTGCTATCGCGGTCTGCGTCATCGTCGTGGTCTTCCAGTACGCGGTCAGCGTACCAAGACTAACGCGCGTACCCGTAAAGGTCCGCGTAAGCCGATCCGCAAGTAATCGCCCCAGCGAATCGACAGGAAAATTATCATGGCAAAACCTGCTGCTCGTCCTCGTAAAAAAGTTAAAAAGACAGTGGTTGATGGCATCGCCCACATCCATGCATCTTTTAACAACACCATCGTGACCATCACCGACCGTCAAGGTAACGCGCTTTCTTGGGCTACCTCCGGTGGTTCGGGTTTCCGCGGTTCCCGCAAGTCCACCCCGTTTGCTGCTCAAGTAGCTGCTGAACGTGCTGGTCAAGCTGCGCTGGAATATGGCCTGAAAAACCTCGACGTTAACGTCAAAGGTCCAGGTCCAGGTCGTGAGTCTGCTGTCCGTGCTTTGAACGGCTGTGGCTATAAGATCGCCAGCATCACCGACGTGACGCCAATCCCGCACAACGGGTGCCGTCCGCCGAAGAAGCGCCGCGTGTAATCCAGGAGATTGTAAAGAATGGCTCGTTACATTGGTCCAAAATGCAAACTCGCTCGTCGCGAAGGCACCGATCTCTTCCTGAAGAGCGGCGTGCGCGCGATCGAATCGAAGTGCAACATTGAAGCAGCACCTGGTATCCACGGCCAACGCCGCGGTCGCCAGTCCGACTACGGCACCCAACTGCGTGAAAAGCAGAAGGTCCGTCGTATCTACGGCGTTCTCGAGCGTCAGTTCAGCGGCTACTACAAAGAAGCTGCTGGCAAGAAAGGTGCAACCGGTGAAAACCTGCTGCAACTGCTCGAATGCCGTCTGGACAACGTTGTATACCGTATGGGCTTTGGTTCGACTCGTGCCGAATCCCGTCAGCTGGTATCGCACAAGTCGATCAGCGTTAACGGTCAGACCGTAAACGTTCCGTCCTACCAGGTTCGTGCTGGTGACGTGGTCGCAGTTCGCGAGAAAGCAAAAAACCAACTTCGCATTGTCCAAGCTCTCGATCTGTGTGCCCAACGTGGCCGCGTAGAATGGGTAGAAGTAGACACTGAGAAGAAGTCGGGCGTTTTCAAGAACGTTCCTGCTCGCAGTGATCTGTCCGCCGACATCAACGAAAGCCTGATTGTCGAGCTCTACTCCAAGTAAGGGCTAGAAAATAGGTGCATCCATGCAGATTTCGGTAAATGAGTTCCTGACACCCCGCCACATTGATGTGCAGGTTGTCAGTCCAACCCGCGCCAAAATTACTCTCGAGCCTCTCGAGCGTGGTTTTGGCCACACCCTGGGCAACGCGCTGCGCCGCATCCTGTTGTCCTCAATGCCCGGCTGTGCAGTAGTCGAGGCCGAGATTGACGGTGTGCTCCACGAGTACAGCGCCATCGAAGGTGTACAGGAAGACGTAATTGAAATCCTGTTGAACCTTAAAGGTCTGGCTATCAAGCTGCACGGCCGTGACGAAGTTACGCTGACCTTGTCGAAGAAGGGTTCGGGGGTGGTTACCGCTGCCGATATTCAGCTGGATCATGATGTCGAGATCGTTAACCCCGATCACGTAATCGCTAACCTGGCGTCTAACGGCGCCCTGAACATGAAGCTCACCGTAGCTCGTGGTCGTGGTTATGAACCGGCCGACTCGCGTCAGAGCGATGAAGACGAAAGCCGCAGCATTGGTCGCTTGCAGCTTGACTCTTCGTTCAGCCCGGTTCGCCGTATCGCATACGTGGTGGAAAACGCCCGTGTCGAACAGCGTACTAACCTGGACAAGCTGGTTATTGATCTGGAAACCAACGGTACCCTGGATCCTGAAGAGGCTATCCGCCGCGCTGCAACCATTCTGCAACAGCAGTTGGCTGCGTTCGTCGACCTCAAAGGTGACAGCGAACCAGTGGTAATCGAGCAGGAAGACGAGATCGATCCGATCCTGCTTCGCCCGGTTGACGATCTGGAACTGACTGTACGTTCGGCTAACTGCCTTAAGGCGGAAAACATTTACTACATCGGTGACCTGATCCAGCGCACCGAAGTAGAACTGTTGAAGACTCCGAACCTTGGCAAGAAATCCTTGACTGAAATCAAGGACGTTCTGGCCTCCCGCGGTCTGTCCCTCGGCATGCGCCTCGACAACTGGCCGCCTGCAAGTCTTAAGAAGGACGACAAGGCGACTGCCTGATCGTCGTAATCACCGAACGTGAGTTTGGTAAGGAATGAACCATGCGTCATCGTAAAAGTGGTCGTCACCTGAGCCGTACCAGCTCGCACCGCAAGGCCATGTTCCAAAACATGGCGGTGTCGCTGTTCGAGCACGAGCTGATCAAAACTACACTGCCGAAAGCTAAAGAACTGCGTCGCGTTGCTGAGCCGCTGATCACTTTGGCCAAGACAGACAGCCTGGCTAACCGCCGTCTGGCTTTCGACCGTACTCGTTCGAAAGCTATCGTTGGTAAGCTCTTCAACGACCTGGGCAAGCGTTACGCTACCCGTGAGGGTGGCTACCTGCGCATCCTCAAGTGCGGTTTCCGCGCTGGCGACAACGCGCCTATGGCGTACGTCGAGTTGGTTGATCGTGCTACTGCCGGCGAAGCTGTAAGCGCCGAGTAAAACGACAAGCTGCAACGAAAAACCGGGCCTAGTGCCCGGTTTTTTGTGCGCGTAACAAAAGCGCGCTGCGTACAAGAATCCTCAAGCGACACGCTTCACTATGAGCGTTGGGTATGTTGGTAGTTATTTTCTATTGATGCCTACAATTTAATGAATTTGTAGGTGTCATGTGGATGGTCAATACTCCCTCCAAGCCGATTAGCCGGCAGTTCCAAGCCCGACCTGAGGAAGATGCGCATGAGCCAGAATAAAGTCCTTACCACCGCCAGCGGCGCACCCGTTGCGGACAACCAGAACTCACGTTCCGCCGGCCCACGTGGCCCCTTGCTGCTCGACGATTTCCACCTGATCGAGAAGCTTGCTCACTTCAACCGTGAAAATATCCCTGAGCGTCGCGTGCACGCCAAAGGTTCGGGTGCCTTCGGTACCTTTACCGTGACAAAAGACATTACCCAGTACACCAGCGCCAAGTTGTTCGAGTCCGTTGGCAAGCAGACGCCTACGTTCCTGCGTTTCTCCACCGTAGGCGGTGAGCGTGGTTCGGCTGACACTGAGCGTGATCCACGTGGCTTCGCCTTGAAGTTCTACACCGAGGAAGGCAACTGGGACATCGTCGGTAACAACACGCCTGTGTTTTTTATCCGGGACCCGCTGAAATTCCCGGATTTTATCCACACTCAGAAGCGTCTGCCCCAAAGCAATCTGAAAAGCGCGCAAATGATGTGGGATTTCTGGTCGCACTCCCCGGAGGCGCTGCACCAGGTCACCATTCTGTTTTCGGACCGTGGCATTCCAGACGGCTACCGTCACATGCACGGTTTCGGCAGCCACACTTACAGCCTGATCAACGCCCAGGGCGAGCGTCATTGGGTGAAGTGGCACTACAAGACCAAGCAAGGCATCAAGAACCTGGCGCCGGCCGAGGCTGCCCGCTTGGCGGGTACCGACCCTGACTACGCCCAGCGTGATCTGTTTGGTGCAATCGAGCGCGGTGACTTCCCTAAGTGGCGCGTGTGCATCCAGATCATGACCGAGGCACAGGCGAACGCCCATTACGAGAACCCGTTTGACGTGACCAAGACCTGGTCGCAAAAAGAATTCCCGTTGATTGAAGTGGGTGAGTTGGAGCTCAATCGTAATCCGCAGAACTACTTCGCCGAAGTCGAGCAGGCCGCATTTGGCCCAAGCAACATGGTCCCAGGCGTTGGTCTGTCTCCGGACCGTATGCTGCAAGGTCGGGTTTTTGCCTACGCCGATGCGCACCGCTACCGTGTGGGCACCAACCACCAGCAACTGCCGGTGAACGCGCCACGTAGCCCGGTTAACAGCTACCAGCGTGACGGCTCCATGGCTTTCGGCAGCAACGGTGGAGCGGCTCCGAACTACGAGCCAAACAGCTATGCCGACGCACCGAAACAAGCCCCGCAATATGCAGAACCAGCATTGGCCCTGAGCGGCGCCGCTGATCGCTACGATCATCGTGAAGATACGGACTACTACAGCCACGCCGGTGCGTTGTTCCGTCTGATGAATGATGAGCAGAAAGCCCTGCTCACCAATAACATCGCCGGTGCTATGGGGGGCGTTTCCAGCGACGTAGTCCAGCGTCAACTGCAGCACTTCTATAAGGCGGACCCGGCTTATGGAGAAGCAATCGCAAAGGCACTGGGTGTATCGCTTAACTGACTCTAAACGATAAGCAGAACCGCCCTCATTTGGGCGGTTTTTGCGTTATTTCAGCTACTTTTTCCTGAAAATCTTCGCTTTTCTGCCGTTTGTCCCGTGACCTTCAAGTCAGCATGGTTCAAACTACAGTCTTTCAAGCAGGGAGATGTAGGGCGATGCAAGGTCACCCCGACGTAATCGATTACCTCAACACGTTGCTGACGGGCGAACTGGCAGCTCGTGACCAATATTTCATCCATTCGCGTATGTACGAAGACTGGGGCTTTACCGAGCTCTACGAGCGTATCAACCACGAGATGGAAGAAGAGGCACAGCACGCTGACGCCCTGATGCGCCGTATCCTGATGCTCGAAGGCACCCCGCGTATGCGTCCTGATGATCTGGACGTGGGTACCACAGTGCCTGACATGCTCGCTGCCGATCTTCGCCTTGAGTACAAGGTCCGTGCTGCACTCTGCAAGGGCATCGAGCTTTGCGAGCAGCACAACGACTATGTCACCCGGGAAATACTGCGTGTGCAGTTGAATGACACCGAAGAAGATCACACCTACTGGCTGGAAAAGCAGTTGGGCCTGATCAAGCTGATCGGCCTGGAGAATTACCTGCAATCGCAGTTCTGATTCCCGGCTATAAAAGAGCCCCTGTTACCGCAAAGTGACAGGGGCTTTTTATTGGGCGATGAAAAAATCAGGCCCGGTCGCGTTCCAGCAACGGTTTCAAGTAGTAACCGGTGTGCGACTGAGGCATTTCGGAAACCTGCTCCGGCGTGCCCACTGCGATGATCTGGCCACCCTTCGAGCCACCTTCCGGCCCCAGGTCTACCAGCCAGTCGGCCGTCTTGATCACATCAAGGTTGTGCTCGATCACCACCACGGTATTGCCGTGGTCCCGCAAGCGGTGCAGTACGTCCAGCAATTGCTGAATATCCGCAAAGTGCAGGCCGGTGGTCGGCTCGTCGAGGATGTACAAGGTTTTGCCAGTATCGCGCTTGGACAACTCGCGAGACAGCTTAACCCGCTGCGCTTCGCCACCCGACAGCGTGGTCGCTGATTGCCCCAGCTTGATGTACGACAGGCCCACATCCATCAGCGTCTGCAGCTTGCGCGCCAACGCCGGCACCGCGTCGAAGAACTCGCGAGCTTCCTCGATGGTCATTTCCAGGGTTTCGTGGATGCTCTTGCCCTTGTACTTGATCTCCAGGGTCTCGCGGTTGTAGCGCTTGCTCTTGCACACATCGCACGGCACGTAGATGTCCGGCAGGAAGTGCATCTCCACCTTGATCAGGCCATCGCCCTGGCACGCTTCACAGCGGCCACCCTTGACGTTGAACGAGAACCGACCCGGCCCATAACCCCGTGAGCGCGACTCTGGCACGCCAGCGAACAACTCACGGATAGGCGTAAACAGCCCGGTGTAGGTGGCTGGATTTGAACGCGGCGTACGCCCAATCGGGCTCTGGTCGATGTCGACCACCTTGTCCAGATGCTCCAGGCCCTTGATGCTGTCGTGGGCCGCTGCTTCCAGGGTGGTCGCGCCGTTCAGGGCGGTGGCACTCAGGGGGAACAGGGTGTTGTTGATCAGCGTCGACTTGCCCGAACCGGAAACACCGGTCACGCAGGTCAACAGGCCCAGCGGAATCTCCAGGTCGACATTGCGCAGGTTGTTGCCGCGCGCGCCCTTGAGATGCAGCGCCATCTTCTTGTTACGCGGTGTGCGCTTGGCGGGTACTTCAATCTTCACACGGCCGGACAAGTATTTACCGGTCAGTGAATCAGGATGTGCCATCACCTCGGCAGGCGTGCCTTCAGCAACGATATGGCCACCATGCACGCCCGCGCCGGGGCCGATATCGACCACGTAGTCCGCCAGGCGGATGGCGTCCTCATCGTGCTCGACCACGATCACGGTATTGCCGATATCGCGTAGGTGTTTGAGCGTGCCCAGCAGGCGGTCATTGTCCCGTTGGTGCAAGCCAATCGATGGCTCGTCGAGGATATACAGCACGCCTACAAGACCGGCGCCAATCTGGCTGGCCAGGCGAATACGCTGTGCCTCACCACCAGACAAGGTGTCGGCGCTGCGGTCCAGCGACAGATAGTCCAGGCCTACGTTAACCAGGAACTGCAATCGCTCGCGAATTTCCTTGAGGATCTTGTCGGCAATTTCCCCGCGGCGACCGGTCAGCTTCAGCACGCCAAAGTATTCACAGGCATCGCCGATCGGCAGGTTGGTCACTGCCGGCAGGGTCTTCTCGCCTACCCATACATGCCGCGCTTCACGGCGCAGACGCGTGCCACGGCAATCCGGGCATGGCTGTGTGCTGAGGAATTTCGCCAACTCCTCGCGCACGCTCGCCGATTCGGTTTCGCGGTAGCGGCGTTCCAGGTTCGGCACGATGCCTTCGAACGGGTGCGAGCGCTTGACGATATCGCCACGGTCGTTCAGGTACTTGAAGTCGACATTCTGCGAACCGCTGCCATTGAGAATGACCTTCTGCTGGTCTGCCGGCAGTTGGTTGAACGGCACTTCCAGGCTGAACTTGTAGTGTGACGCCAATGACCCGAGCATCTGGAAGTAGTAGACGTTACGCCTGTCCCAGCCACGTATCGCACCCTCGGCCAAGGTCAGTTCGCCATTGACCAGGCGCTTGATATCGAAAAACTGCTTCACGCCCAGGCCGTCGCAGGTCGGGCAGGCGCCGGCCGGGTTGTTGAAGGAAAACAGCTTGGGTTCCAGCTCACTGATGGCATGGCCACAGATCGGGCAGGCAAAACGCGCGGAGAAGATGATCTCTTCGCCCGGCTCGTCATCCATCGGCGCTACCAAGGCAATGCCATCGGCCAGCTTCAGCGCGGTTTCGAACGATTCCGCCAAACGCTGCTGCAAGTCGGCGCGCACCTTGAAACGGTCGACCACCACATCAATGGAGTGCTTTTTCTGCTTGTCCAGCTTCGGCGCTTCATCCAGCTCGTAGAGCTTGCCGTTGATGCGCGCCCGTACGAAGCCCTGGGCACGCAGCTCTTCGAAGACCGACAGGTGTTCACCCTTGCGCTCGCGAATGACAGGCGCCAGCAGCATCAGCTTGGCGCCTTCGGGCTGGGCCAGCACCAGGTCGACCATCTGGCTGACGGTCTGGGCTTCCAGGGGGATATCGTGGTCCGGGCAGCGGGGGATACCCACGCGTGCGTACAGCAGGCGCAGGTAGTCATAGATTTCGGTAATGGTACCCACGGTAGAGCGCGGGTTGTGAGACGTGGACTTCTGCTCGATGGAAATAGCCGGCGACAGGCCTTCAATGGTGTCGACATCGGGCTTTTCCATCATCGACAGGAACTGCCGGGCGTAGGCCGACAGCGATTCCACATAGCGACGCTGACCTTCGGCATACAGCGTGTCGAACGCCAGGGACGATTTGCCGGAGCCGGACAAGCCGGTGATGACGATCAGTTTGTCCCGGGGCAGGGTCAGGTCGATGTTCTTCAGGTTGTGGGTTCTAGCCCCACGAATCAGGATCTTGTCCAAGATGGCCTCGCACGGCGGGCGTAAATGATGCCGGAGTATACGGCTAAAGACTGGATGAATATACACTGTCAAAACGCCGCTTGCAGCCTTACATGAAAGCTGCGCGGCAAAGCGCCGCATATACCCTCTCAATCGATGGGACTGGTAGAATCGCCGCCGGTTCACACGAGGTTTTTCCATGCACGATCCCCACAGCGAACGCATGAGTAGCGGCGAGACCCGAGCAGCAAGCGGTCTGGCCCTGGTGTTCGCCTTCCGTATGCTGGGCATGTTTATGGTGTTGCCGGTGCTGGCCACCTATGGGATGGATCTCGCAGGCGCCACCCCCGCCTTGATCGGCCTGGCGATTGGTGCCTATGGCCTGACCCAGGCGATTTTCCAGATCCCGTTCGGGATTATTTCCGACCGCATTGGCCGTCGCCCGGTGATCTATCTCGGGTTGATCGTGTTTGCCCTTGGCAGTGTGCTCGCGGCCCAATCCGATTCGATCTGGGGCGTGATCGCCGGGCGCATCCTGCAGGGCGCCGGGGCAATTTCCGCCGCCGTGATGGCGCTGCTCTCGGACCTGACCCGCGAACAACACCGCACCAAGGCCATGGCGATGATCGGCATGACCATCGGCCTGTCGTTTGCCGTGGCCATGGTGGTCGGCCCCTTGCTCACGCGCGCGTTCGGCTTGCATGGGCTGTTCCTGGCCACGGGCGGCATGGCGTTGTTCGGCATTCTGATCGTGGCGTTTATGGTGCCGCGCTCCACCGGCACCCTGGCGCACCGTGAATCGGGCGTCGCACGCAAGGCGTTGCTGCCGACGCTCAAGCACCCGGACCTGCTGCGCCTGGATTTAGGTATCTTCGTATTACACGCCATGCTGATGTGCAGCTTCGTCGCCTTGCCCCTGGCCCTGGTGGAAAAAGCCGGGCTGCCCAAGGAGCAGCACTGGTGGGTCTACCTCACTGCGTTGCTGATTTCGTTCTTCGCCATGATCCCGTTCATCATCTATGGCGAGAAGAAACGCAAAATGAAACGAGTTTTACTCGGCGCCGTCGCGACATTGATGCTCACTGAACTATTCTTCTGGCAGTTCGGCGACAGCCTGCGAGCACTGGTGATCGGCACGGTGGTGTTTTTCACCGCGTTCAACCTGCTCGAAGCGTCGTTGCCGTCGTTGATCAGTAAAGTTTCACCGGCGGGCGGCAAGGGCACGGCCATGGGGGTGTATTCCACCAGCCAGTTCCTGGGCTCCGCGTTGGGCGGCATCATGGGCGGCTGGATGTTCCAGCATGGCGGTTTGTCGGTTGTGTTCCTCGGATGCGCCGCGCTGGCTGCACTTTGGCTGGTCTTTGCTGTTACCATGCGCGAACCTCCCTACGTCACCAGCCTGCGTTTGCCGCTATCGCCCGAGGCGATCCGCGAAGCTGGCCTGGTCGAGCGCCTGAAGGCCGTCGTAGGGGTAACGGATGCAGTCGTGGTCGCGGAAGAGGCGGCCATTTACATCAAATTGGACACCGAATTATTGGATCGCGCGACGCTCGAGCAACTGGTCAACCCAGTGCCGACAGCGCGCCCAGCCTAGGAGAACGTTATGGCCCGTGGGGTTAACAAAGTCATATTGGTCGGTACTTGCGGCCAGGATCCCGAAGTTCGCTACTTGCCTAACGGTAACGCCGTGACCAACCTGAGCCTGGCGACCAGCGAACAGTGGACCGACAAGCAGACCGGCCAGAAGGTCGAGAAGACCGAATGGCATCGCGTGTCGATGTTCGGCAAGGTCGCAGAGATCGCCGGTGAATACCTGCGCAAAGGTTCACAGGTGTACATCGAAGGCAAACTGCAAACCCGCGAGTGGGAAAAAGACGGCATCAAGCGTTACACCACCGAAATCGTGGTCGACATGCAAGGCACCATGCAACTGCTGGGCGGCCGTCCACAGGGCGACCAACAGGGCCAGGGTGGCATGTCCAACTCGGCACCGCGCCCACAGCAGTCGCGTCCGCAGCCAAGCCAGCAGCCACAGCGTGAGTCGCGCCCAGCGCCACAACAGGCTGCTCCCCAGCCGGCTCCGGATTTCGACAGCTTTGATGACGATATCCCGTTCTAAGGTCCAAGACCGACCCTGAACAAACAAAACCCCCGATAGCGAAAGCATCGGGGGTTTTTTATGGGCGATGGTCAGGCGTGGGTGAACGGGATGCCTTTGTACAGACAGCACACTAACCCCAGCATTTGTTCTCATGGCTCACAAGATTTAGGCTGTCGCCACCTCTAGCAAGAAGGAAAGCTGTGATGACCTGGTCTGCCAAGCAGTACACGATGTTCGAACAGCAGCGCACTCGACCCGTCCGTGACCTGGTGGCGGCAATTCCCAACACCGACGTGGAGATCGCCGTTGACCTGGGTTGCGGGCCGGGGAACTCCACCGAAGTACTGGCCGAGCGTTTCCCCCAAGCGCACGTCACGGGCATGGACAGCTCCGATGACATGTTGCTGGACGCCCGCAAGCGCCTGCCCAGGTTGAACTTCGAGCTGGCAGACATCGGCGCCTGGCATCCGGCGCAACGCTTGGATGTGATCCTGGCCAATGCCTCGCTGCAATGGCTGCCCGATCACGCCACGCTCTACCCGCACTTGGTCCACCAACTGAACCCAGGCGGTACGCTGGCGGTGCAAACCCCGGACAACCTTGACGAGCCCGCCCATCGCCTGGCCCGTGAAGTTGCGGCCGATGGCCCGTGGTCGGCGAAGATAGGGGCGGTCAAACACAATGAACGGCACACCGCCAGTTACTACTACGAACTGCTGAGCAAGCATTGCAGTACCGTGGATGTGTGGCGCACCACCTATCAGCACCCGTTGGCGGACCACGGGGCGGTGGTGGAGTGGTTCAAGGCTTCGGCATTACGGCCTTTTCTTGCGCCGTTGACCGACGATGAAAAAGCCGCCTTCCTGCAGCAATACCAGGCGCGAATTACCCAGGCTTATCCAGCCCTGGCCGATGGCACGGTGTTGTTGCCCTTTCCGCGCCTGTTCATCATCGCCACACGCTGAAGCGACCGGCCCGAGTGGCGGTCACGCGGCCGCTGCTTGGGCCTTCAAATATTCCTCTGCCGACACCACACCCGCATAGCCAAAGGCCAAGGAGGCCATGTACGCGCCGTGTACCTGCGCCGCCGGAATCACCTGGCCGTTGAACTCCTGGTCGCGGGTCGCGCAGGCATCATGAATCACCGTAACCTTGTAGCCCAGGTCCGCCGCCGCCCGCACCACGGCGTCAACGCACATATGGCTCATGCTGCCCACTACCACCACGTCGGTGATGCTGCGCTGTTCCAGCAGTTCACGCAGGTTGGTTTGGCGAAACGCATTCACGAAGTGTTTGAGCACCACCGGTTCATCGCCCTCGTTGAGCACCTTGGCATGCAAGTGCGCGCCTTCGGAGCCCGGAGTGAAGAACGGTGCGTCGTCGCCAGCGAACTCATGGCGTACATGAATCACCGCATCGCCTGCTTGCCGAAACGCCTGTAGCACCTGCGCCGCCTTGTCCGCTGCGGCTTCCACGCCGTCGAGCGGCCACTTGCCCTGGGGGAAGTAGTCGTTCTGGATATCGATTAGGATGAGCGCCTGCTTGGCCATGTGTGTTGCCTCGTGATGGGTTGATGGGCCTAGTATCTTAGCTGGCGATCACGCCGAGAATTGGCTGCACCGACAATAACAGGGGGAAAACTGACAATGGCCGCGCAACGCAGCACTGCCGAGCTGGGTGTGTTGATCTACCAGGGCGCGCAACTCGCCGCAGTCCACGGGCTGACCGACCTGTTCGGGGTCGCTAACCGCATCGCCGCCGAGCATGAATGTGCGCAACTGCCGCTGCTGCGGGTCAGCCACTGGCAGGTTGATGCCCACGGCACGCCCGTACGCGCGTTCGACAGCCACCCAGGTCCCGACCAACCGATGATGGCCGTGCTGGTGCCACCCTCGATCGCAGAGTTCACCGAAGACCAGGCGCCGCCTGCACTGCTGCAATGGCTGCGCCAGCAACATGCAGCCGGTACCGTGCTGGGCGGCGTGTGCATCGGTTCGATCATGCTGGCGCGCAGCGGCCTGTTGGATGGCCGCAGCGCCACCACTCACTGGTCGTCCGCGAAGTCCTTTGCGGCCAGTTATCCGGCGGTGCGCCTGGAAGCGGATAAACCCATCGTCGATGACGGCGACCTGATTACCTCCGCTGGGCTGATGGCCTGGTCCGAACTGGGCCTGCGCCTGGTCGACCGCCTGATGGGCCCGAGCGTTGCAGCCGACACGGCGCGTTTTCTGGTGATCGAACACAGCGCCAGCGCCAGCCAATGCGGCAGCAACTTTTCGCCGATTCTCAGGCACGGCGATGGTGCAGTCCTCAAGGTCCAGCATTGGCTGCAGGCCAGTGGTGCGGTGGATGTGTCCGTGGCGGCGATGGCGCAGGCGGCGAACCTGGAGGAGCGCACGTTCTTGCGCCGCTTTCGCAACGCCACCGGGTTGAAACCCACCGAGTACTGCCAGCACCTGCGGGTCGGCAAGGCACGGCAGATGCTGGAGTTCACCAACGGCACGATCGATCACATTGCCTGGACCGTGGGCTATCAGGACCCCAGCGCCTTTCGCGCCATCTTCAAGAAAATCACCGGTCTGTCCCCCAGCGATTACCGCAACCGTTTTGGGGTTTGAATCGTGCAGAACGCCGCAGGGTTAACTTAGGGTCGTGCAGAATAAAACAGGCTAACGGCTATCACTTTTTGCGCAACTGATTGATTTAACGGCCATCCCCGCAAACCCTGCGTTGGCCTGATCCATGCAGCCCTCCTGCTACACAAGGCTGATAGAAAGGGGACCGCATGACCCCCACAAGTCGCAAGAAGCTGGTGGTTGCCCACTCCATGCGAGAAGGCGCGCCCTTGCATGAAATCGAAACCAACCGCGCCCTCGCACGCTGGCTGGCGCAGGTCCTGGGGCTCAAGTTCGGTGGTAGTTACGACCCGGCTCTGCATGCGGGTCGGGAGTTGTATCTGCTGCCCACGCAAACCCTGGTCGGACTCGCCCAAGCGCAACAGCTCAATATCCAGGGGCAACAAGATCTGTGGGGCGGCTATGTCGATCACGCCTTCATCTGCACCAAAGCCATCAGTCACGGCTTGTTGAGTCCCGAGGCCAAGGCGCCCGGAGGCTGGTCGCCGACATTCTGCGAGCGTGTGCGTGACGTGGTGTTGGACGGCGTGAGTGTGTTCGCCCTTGAGGACGCGCGGCCTGCCGCGACCCGCTTGCTCTACAGCGGCCCGATTCGTCTGAAACCCGTAAATGCCTGTGCAGGGCGGGGGCAGGAAGTTATCCACAGCCTGGATGAATTCGAGGCGATAGTGGCGCGTCCGGAAGCGGCCCGAATGTTCAATCAGGGCGTGGTGCTGGAACAAGACCTGCACGAGGTGGTCACCCATAGTGTGGGCCAGAGTTTTATCGGCGATCACCTCTTCAGCTACTGCGGTGAGCAGCATCTGACGCAAGACGGGCAGGGGGAAGAGGTCTACGGCGGTTCCGATCTGCTGGCCGTCCCCGGTGATTACGCAGCCCTGCTCAAATTGGATCTGCCTGAAAACGTGCGTAAGGCCATCGAACAGGCGCTGGTGTTCGACCGTGCTGCGAATGAGGCCTACCCAGGCTTCTTCGCCTCGCGCCGCAACTACGACATCGCCCAAGGCCTGGACAGCACCGGCCAGCGCCGCAGTGGCGTGCTCGAACAATCCTGGCGCATGGGCGGGGCCAGCAGCGCGGAAGTCGCGGCGTTGCAGAGTTTTATCAACCATCCGGGCCTCAAGGCCATCCGTGTGTCCTCGGTAGAAACCTATATAGACCAAGCGCTGCCGGCGGATGCCATTGAGGTATACCGAGGCCCGGCCGAAAACAGCGACTTTTTACTCAAGTATGTGACGGTCAAGACTTATGACGGCTAGAAGCGAGAGCATCACCATCGATATAGACGACGAACAGATGAGCGGGACCTTCCTCAGCCCCAAGTCCAAAGTGCCCGGTGTGTTGTTCGTGCACGGTTGGGGCGGTAGCCAGGAGCGCGACCTGGAGCGGGCCAAAGGTATCGCAGGCCTTGGGTGTGTGTGCCTGACCTTCGACCTGCGTGGCCATGCTGGCACCGGCATCCCCTTGTCCCGCGTCACCCGCGAAGACAACCTGCGCGACCTGCTGGCGGCCTATGACCGCCTACTGTCCCACCCAGCGATCGACACCTCGGCGGTGGCGGTGGTGGGCACCAGTTATGGTGGCTACCTGGCGGCGATCCTCACCTCACTGCGGCCGGTGCGCTGGCTGGCGCTGCGAGTGCCGGCGCTGTATCGCGACCAGGAATGGCTCAAGCCCAAGCGCGACTTGGACAAAGCCGACCTGATGGATTACCGCGGCACCCTCGTGCACGCCGAAACCAATCGGGCCCTGCACGCCTGTGCGCAATTTACCGGCGATGTGCTGATTGTCGAGTCGGAAACCGACGACCATGTGCCCCACGCCACCATCATGAGTTACCGCGCGGCATGCCAGCAAACCCACTCCCTGACCCACCGCATCATCGACGGCGCCGACCATTCCCTGAGCGATCCGGTGTCGCAGCAGGCGTACACCTCGATCCTGGTGGACTGGATTACCGAGATGGTGGTGGGGGAGCGGTTGAGCATCATCCAGGCCCGATAGTCGTTGCCCTTGTGATCGCTATCGCGGGCAAGCCCGGCTCCCACAGGGGAGTGCGTTCCAAGGTGGGAGCCGGGCTTGCCCGCGATAGCGATCCAACAGTCACCACAGTCTCCTCAGGCTGCCTTCTTCACCCGCAACGCCTTGGCCTTGGCCTCCACCCCCAAATACATCACCAGTGCAATCAACAACGGGCAAATAAAATAAATCGCCCGGTACGCGATCAACCCCGCCAGCAAACTCCCTCGCGACGCCTCATGCTGCAACAGCGCAATGAACACCGCCTCCAACACCCCTAACCCGGCGGGGATATGAGTGACCACCCCGGCAATCGCGCTGATCAACAGCACCCCCAGCACCAGCGGATAATCCAGCTTGGCCGGCAGCAGGGTAAATATCACCGCGGCCATCAATGACCAGTTCAACGCACCCAGGGCCAGCTGCAAACAGGCCATGCGCAGCGACGGCAAGTTGATCTCGATACCGCGAATCGACCAGGCGCGTTTTTTCGAAAACCGGCACGCCGCCAGGTAGCCCAGGCTCGCGAGCACCAATAACACCCCGACCCCTTGCAAGGCGCCGCTGCTGAGCTTCCAGCCTGGCGGCAGGGTCACCAACCCGCTGCTGAACACCACCCCGGCCAACGCCATATAGCCGAACCAATTGGTGGCCAGGCTCAGGCCGAGGATCTTGGCGATATTGCTGGTGCTCACGCCCAGGCGCGAATACAGCCGATACCGCATGGCGATACCGCCGACCCAGGCGCTGAGGTTGAGGTTGAACGCGTAGCTGATGATGCCCACCGGCAATATCTGCTTCCAGCGCAATGGTTGGCGAATGTAGGTGCGGCCTATCAGATCGAAACAGGCATAGACGATAAAACTGCACAGCGTCAGCGCGCCGGCGATGAACAATGTGCGCAGCTTGAACTCGCTCAGGGTCTGGAACACTTCGCTCCAGTCGATGCGCCGGGCGAGCAGGGTAAACAACACGATCAGCAGCACGAAGAACGCGATCGTCAGCGGTTTCTTCCAGCGCTTGAACCCAGAGGCTTGCGCTTGGGGGCGGGCTTCAGACGTCATGGGGTGTGGTCTCAAAAGGCTTCAAGCGCGGTTTGTGGGCCGGCAACCAACTGGCCAGTACCGGGAAATGGCGCATCACGTGAAACACCAGGAAACCCACGGTCAGGCGCCAGAGCCACAGGCGCGGTTTGCGCTTTTCCGGCATGGTCTGGCAATGATTGTGGGCGAGGGCTTCCAGGCGTTCGTATAGCTGCTGATTGAAAGTCCGGTCGCGAATCAGCACATTGGCTTCCAGGTTCAATGCCAGGCTCAGTGGGTCCAGGTTGCTGGAGCCGACGGTGCTCCATTCGTCATCCACCAGCGCCACCTTGCCGTGCAGCGGGCGTTGGCAGTATTCGTGGATCACCACGCCATCCTTGAGCAAGTAGTCATAGAGCATGCGCGCGGCGAGTTTCGCCAACAGCACGTCCGGCTGGCCTTGCATGATCAACTGCACGTGCACGCCACGACGCGCCGCGTTACGGATCTCGCGAAGCAGGCGGTAGCCGGGGAAGAAGTACGCGTTGGCGATCACCACCCGCTGCCGGGCCTGGCTCAAGGCATGGATATACGCGTCTTCGATGTCGTCACGATGCTGGATGTTGTCGCGGTAAATCAGGCGCACCAGGCCGTCGCCTGGCTCGTTCGTCCAGGGCGAAGGCCGTTGCTGGCGCCGCCGCCAACCGCGACGGCTGCGCACCTGGCGGCCACTTTGGGCGAGGGCGAAATGGTGCAGGTCGGCCACAGCGGGGCCGAACACCTGTACTGAGTAATCCTGTTTGGCTTCGGGGCCGAAATCCGCCAGGTGGTCGGCAGAAAAATTGATCCCGCCGATAAACGCCACGCGGGCGTCAACCACGACGATCTTGCGGTGCAGGCGGCGAAACCAGTTAGTGCGTATGCCCAGGGTCTTGGGCGCCGGGTCGAACATCTGCACCATCACCCCGGCTTCGGCCAATTCCCGCAGGAAGCCCGGGCTTAGCTCGCCACACCCAAAACCGTCGAGGCTGACCACCACCTTCACCCCGCGCTTGGCCGCCTCGATGAGGATGCTGTGCAGCTCAAAGCCGACCTTGTCTTCAAAGAGGATAAAGGTCTCCAGCAGGATCTCGCGCTCGGCGCTGCGCAACGCTCCGAATACCGCAGGAAAATACGCCTCGCCGTTCTCCAGCAATTGCACCTGGTTGCCGCTCTGCCAGCCGTAATCCAGATCCCGCGCCTTGCTGTCGTCTGGCGGTTGGTCTGTGGCGATATGGTCTACCGCAACGTTCATAGTTCCACCTCCACCGACAGCGGCACATGGTCTGAGAGATGGGACCAGGGGCGAGTGGTGAGCACGCGCGGGTTGTGCACCGTCAAATTGCGCACATAAATGCGGTCCAGCGGCAGTAGCGGCAGGCGCGCCGGGAAGGTGCGCGCCGGTTTGCCGAGGGTGTGCATAAACACTTCCTGCAGGCCGCTTTGGCTCAGATCGGCCTTTTGCCGCCAGTCGTTGAAGTCGCCGGCGACCACCAACGGCGCATCGGCCGGAATCTCGCTGATACGTTGTTCCAGTAACCGCAATTGTTGTTGGCGATGCACCTCGCGCAAGCCCAGGTGGATGCAGATGGCGTGCACTTGCTGACCACTGCCCGGCAGGCGCAGCACGCAATGCAGCAGGCCTCGGTTTTCATGGCCGCTTTGCGAGATGTCGAGGTTGTCGTAGCGAATGATCTGGAATTTCGACAGTAGCGCATTGCCATGGTCGCCATGGGGGTACACCGCATTGCGCCCATAGGCAAACTGCGGCCAGATGCTGTCCGCCAGGAACTCATACTGCGGCATTTTCGGCCAGTCGCTGTAGCGCTGTGGGTGGCGTTCGTGGGTGCCATGGATTTCCTGCAAAAACACCATGTCCGCGCCCACACTGCGGACCGCTTCACGCAGCTCGGGCAAGATGAAGCGGCGATTCAACGCGGTGAAACCCTTGTGGATATTGACCGTCAGCACTGTAAAACGAGTGATAGCGGTGGTCGGCGGGGTGGGGATCAGCTCTGGATGCGTCATGGCAATACTCCTGGTTCCGGCAGCCGGCCAGGTTCGGTGAGCAGGTGTTGGTCCAGCCCGAAACGTTGCAGCAATTGGCGTGCATCGAAGGGCGCGCGAACTTTGATGTCGTTGTCGAAAAAACAGAACACATCGCGCTGTTTACGCCTGCGGGGCGTGTGGTGCGGGTCGACGAGGTGTGCATCGGCAGGCTGCTTGCCGTGGGCCCAGCGCTCGATGCGGTCACCCCAGCGCTGGAGCGCTTCGGCGCTATAGCCGCTGGCGTATAACTGCTTGTCGCCATGCAAGCGCAGGTACATGAAGTTGGCGGTCACGTCTTCCATGTACGGCCATTTGCCTGCGGTGTCGGCGACCACCAGGGCCACCCCGTGCTTATCCAGCATCTGGATGAACTCCGGCACCGCAAAACTCGTGTTGCGAATCTCCACGGCATGGCGCAACGGCTTCTTGGCATAGGCCTTCATGCTCGCCTTGCCGTTAAGGCGCGGCTCATGCTGGCGGGCGAGGGCGGCGGCCTGCTGGGTGTCGGTGGGTAATTCAGCCAGAAAAGTTTCGAACAGCGTGGCGTCGAATTTGAAGCTGGGCGGAAACTGCCAGAGGATGGGGCCGAGTTTTTCTTTGAGTTCCAGCACCCCGGAAGCGAAGAAATTCGCCATCGGTTTGTGTACGTCGCGCAGGCGCAGGATATGCGTAATGAAACGGGGCGCCTTGACACTGAACATGAAGCCTTCGGGCGTATCGGCATACCACTCGGCATAGCGCTTAGGGGTTTGCAGCGCATAGAACGAGCCGTTGATTTCGATGCTGTTGACGGCGCGTGACGCAAACTGCAACTCGCGTTTCTGGGTCAGCCCTTCGGGGTAGAAATCCCCGCGCCAGGGCGTGTAGCGCCAGCCGGAAATGCCGATGTGAATCGCCGCCATGTGTGCTCCCGTGGTTGGTGGGTGGTTGACCTCCGTTATGGGATGACTGCGCTATTTGGCTGAAAGTTTCCACATTCCTACAGGCGGTACAGGGTAGGAAAAGATGGCAGGGCATCGCCCATGCGGGGAACGATCAAGGCCTAAACCCGTCAGTTCCTTACAGACCCTGCTGAAGGAGCTCGCTGTTTTGCTGAATCTAAAGACTGCATTACTGCTCGGTGCGTTGCTGCTTTGCGGTAACGGCGCACTGCAAGCCGCAGCGACGGCACCCGCTGCCGAGACGCCGGCCAAGCCGGAATTGCTGGTGCAAGGCGGGCTGCTGGGGGCCATCAGTTCCAGCATTGATGACGTGCAAGACAAGCTCGACCTCAACCAGAACCTCATTGACGCCTGGCGCCTGCGTGCCGACCGCGCCGCGGATGAAGTCGGGCGCCTGGTGGACCAGACCACCGCACGCTCGCCGTGGAGCGTGGCCGGCGATTTCCTGCTGTTGTCCGGCGTGTGGGCCGGTGCCTTTGCTGTGCTGACGATGCTGGGGCGCCTGGTTGTGAAACGCACGAGCCGCCGCCCATTCCTTGCGCGGCGTCAACGGCTGCAAGGCTTGCTGGGCTATGTGGTGCCCTACACGATCCCAGCGCTGATCTGCCTGCCGTTGACGCTTTATGTCAGTCACTTTTTAGCCGCGTCTATCGGTCGCGCCCTGGCGCTGTGTTTTGCCTACGCCACCAGCAGTGGCATCTTTTCCACCTCGCTGTTGCTGTGCGTCATTGTCATGTTCAACGTCGGGCACAAGCGGCCTGCTGTTCAGATCATTCGTGACTATTGCCCCAAGCCGCTGTTCCTGATCGGCTTTCTCGCGGCCCTCAGCGATGCGCTGACCAGCCCGCAAATCGCTCGTCAGTTGGGCGGCAATATCACCAGCAGCATCGCTGTGTTTACCGGCCTGTTTGCCGCGGTCATCTTTGGCGTGCTGGTGGTACGCCTGCGTCGCCCGGTGGCCCATTTGATCCGCAACCGGCCGCTGGCCCAGCGCCTCAAGCACCCGGCATTGCAACAATCGTTGCGGGTGTTTTCCGGGCTCTGGTACTGGCCGATTCTGTTGATGGTGCTGGTTTCGGCGGTCAACCTGATCGGCGCCGGCGACGACAACCAAGAGGCCCTGCGCTGCGCACTGCTCACCACCTTGTTGCTGATCGGCACGGTGTTTCTCAGCACCGTGCTGCAACACTTGTTCAAGTCCCGCAGCCAGGTGTCGATCCAACGCAGCAGCGCCTACAAGGAACGCTTCCTCAGTTTGCTGCACGCGATTTTGCGTATCGTCATGGCCATCGCGTTTATCGAGATACTCGGGCGTATCTGGGGCGTTTCGCTGTTCGAATTCGCCCAGCGCAACTCGGTGGGCCGGGCCATCAGTGATTCTCTCAGCAGTATCGGCCTGATCCTGTTGGTAACCTGGCTGTTCTGGGTGGTGCTCGACACCGCGATCCAGGAAGCCCTAAAGCCACCGGTGAACAAACGCTCCAGTCGCCAGCCCAGCACCCGGGTCAAAACCATCCTGCCGCTGCTGCGCAATGCGGTGAAGATCATCCTGGTGGTGATCTGCGCGATCACCACCATGGCCAACCTGGGCATCAATGTCGCGCCGTTGCTGGCAGGCGCCGGGGTGGTGGGCCTGGCCATCGGTTTCGGTTCCCAGCAACTGGTGCAGGACGTGATCACCGGCCTGTTCATCATTATCGAAGACACCCTGTCCATCGGCGATTGGGTGGTGCTCGACTCTGGCCACGCCGGCACCGTCGAAGGCCTGACCATCCGCACCCTGCGCCTGCGTGATGGCAAGGGCTTTGTGCATTCGGTGCCGTTCGGGCAGATCAAGGCGGTCACCAACCAGTCCCGTCAATTCGCCTATGCGTTCTTCTCGGTGCAGTTCACCTACGACACCGATGTGGACAGGGCCGTGGAGCTGATCCGCGAAGCCGGCCAGTCGATCCGCGACGATGTGTTCCTCAAGTACAATCTGCAAGGGCCATTGGAGGTGTTCGGGGTGGACAAGATGGACCTCAATGGCGTGGTGCTCACCGCGCAGTTCCGCACGGTTTCGGGTGGCCAATACGCGGTCAGCCGTGCGTTTAACCAGCGTCTGAAAAAGCTTGTGGATAACTGTGAGGCGGTGCACTTCGCCCAAACTTATCCACAGCAGCTCTTGCTCGCACCGCGCACGGCGCTGAAACAGGAGGCCGCCGAACCCGACGTCAAGACACTTAATCCGTGACGGTTGCGCTATAAGCCCGCAAAATGCAACGATTCTGGCAATGACCTACGACAGCGCACACCTGCCTGTCGATAATAACCATCGTTCCAAACAGACCGGGCCTGCTCAATCTATGCGAATGCGCCTTATGTTACTGGGCGGCGGGAATGCCCTCGGGCAGGCGCTGATTCGCCTCGGTGCGGAGGAAGACATCGGTTTCCTCGCCCCCAAACCGCCCCAAGACGGCTGGGATGCCGCAAGCCTCACCCAATTGCTCGACGACACCCGTCCCGATGCCTTGATCAACCTCGCCTACTATTTCGACTGGTTCCAGGCCGAAGCCGTGAGCGAATCCCGCTTGGCCGCCCAGGAATTCGCCATCGAACGCTTGGCCGAGCTGTGCCAGCATCACAGCATCACCCTGCTGCAGCCGTCCAGCTACCGTGTGTTCGATGGCTCCCGCGCCACCGCCTACAGCGAGAAAGACGAGCCGGTGCCCCTGGGCCTGCGCGGCCAGGCGTTATGGCGTATCGAACAAAGCGTGCGCGCCACATGCCCGCAGCATGTACTGCTGCGGTTTGGCTGGTTGCTCGATGACAGCGCCGACGGCACGCTCGGGCGCTTCCTGGCCCGGGCCGAGAGCGCCGACGAGCTACTGATGGCCGACGACCGCCGGGGCAACCCGACGCCGGTGGACGATGCAGCGCGGGTGATCATCTCGGTGCTCAAGCAACTTGATTGCGCCGCGCCACTGTGGGGCACTTACCACTACGCCGGCCACGAGGCGACGACGCCGTTGGCGCTGGGCCAGGCGATTCTCACTGAAGCGCGCAACTTCCATCCGCTCGCCATCGAGTCCCCCACCGCCCAGGCTCACGCAGCGCGGCCGGATGCGGCGGATGAGCCGCAGCATGCGGTGCTGGCCTGCAAGAAAATCCTGCATACCTTTGGCATCAAGCCACGGGCATGGCGGGCAGGCTTGCCGGCGCTACTGGATCGCTTCTACCGCCATAGCTGACACCCCCCAAAACCAAAAGTGGGAGGGGACTTATGTGGGAGGCCCCACTAAGTCTCCGACATAGCGCTGTCGCGCATCAAACTGGTTCATCGTAAGGTTTAAGAACGCG